>JBOGUE010000055.1:0-3928 GCA_050695955.1 Thermomicrobiales bacterium
CGGTCACGACCCTCCAACGCTTCGCCGACGCCGGCGCCACCCACTTCGTCATCATCCTCCCCACACCCTATCCCGCGGGCGTCGCCTCGTGCATCGCCGATGAGATCATCGCGAAGGTACGCGGGTAACGCACGCGTTTGTAGGGGCAAGCTCTCCCGGCGTTGCAACGCCGCGAATGTGCCCCTACATGCAACGCGACAATCCTGGCCCAGGTCTGCTACTGATTCCCAGCGAGCTCCCGTTGCCACAGCCAGGCGATGACACGCTCGATCCCTTTGGCGAGGCGGTAACGGTAGATGTGTCGCTCCATTCTTCAGTACAATTGAACATATGAACGACACGATGCTCGTCCAACCAGACTTCTCGTGCCTCTTCGCTGCCACCACCGGCCAGCACGGCTACTTCACAACCGCCCAGGCCCGCGCGTGCGGCTTCCGGTCGAACCTCCTGCACTTTCATGTACGGACCGGCAAGTTTGTCCACGTCCATCGCGGTGTGTACCGGCTGCGCGACTACCCCTCGTCGCCGCGAGAGGAGGTCGTCGCGGCCTGGCTCGCCGTCGGCAAGCACCGGGCGGTCGTCTCGCACGATAGCGCGCTCGACCTGCACGACCTGAGCGACGTCATCCCCGACGCCGTCCATCTCACGGTGCCCCGGGCAGTTCGCCATCCGCCGGCCATCCCCGGCGGCGTCGTCCACACGACCACCCGAGACCTCCGCCCCCAAGACATCGTGACCCGCGATGGGCTTCGCGTGACCTCTGCCGCCCGGACGATCCTCGACGCCGCCGAGATCGCGGTCGCTCCAGAGCAGGTCGAGATGGCGGTCAGGCAGGCGATCGTACGGGGACTCACAACGCGCCACCGCCTGGAGGAGGATGCGCGGCAGAGGAGCCGCCGGGCCTACGATCTGGTGACCGGCGTACTCGCACGGGCGTCGCGATGAAATACCAGACGGCGCACGCGTTCAGAGCCGCGCTCGAAAAACGGGTAATCTCTTGGGCAAAGATCGACCTGTGCTAGCGGACGCGCGGTGGGAGCGGCTCCGCAAACCGAGCATCGGCCAGTGGCATCGCCCGAGCATTCCCAAGATCCTGGTAATTGGCGACTTGAAAGTCACGCCAGGGAGGTCAGCGTGGATCGGCAGGAGGCGCTACCAACCTGCCCCGAATGTGGCGCGGTGGTGTCCGGCGCCGCGGCAGGATGCCAGGCTCTTTACGACGAACTGCAGGGACTTATCGACAGTGATGACTCGTTCGGCCAATACAGGCGCGTAGTACATGACACGTACTGCATCCAACATCCCACGCGCTATATCCGCCATCGGACGAAGGCGCTCGCAGCGCACCTCGGTGGGCTCTGCTGGGTCGTCGAGTACAGCGGCCATCTGATCGGCTACCAGGCGCTGCAACGCTGGCTTGAGCGCGTCCCGTGGCACACCATGCCGATGCCCAGACTGCCGGGGGTCCGGAGCGACGTCACCGTCGTGAGCGTCCACCGTGTATTGCAGGAAACGGCTGAACCGAAGCAGTTTAGCCGTGCGGTTGAGCGATGGGCATGCTCTACGTGGGAGGCGTACGCTGAACTCCATCCGCTGATCCGAGGATGGATTGAGGAAGCGCTTACCACACGGAGGAGCCACCATCGCTGATCCGCCCCTCGCGGCACTAATGACTTTATGGGACAAAGTGCATCCCGCCTACGGCCGAATGCCTAACGATCGATCCCGGCAAGCTCGCGCTGCCACAGCCAGGCAGTGACCCGTTCGATCCCTTTGGCGAGGTGGTAGCGGTAGGTGTTGAAGGGGAGGTCGAGGAGTTCGGCGGCCTGCTCCTGGGTCGGGGCCGGCACGATGTAGGTGTGCCAGAGGGCGCGGTGGAGCTTGGCGTCCTTCGGGTTGGCCGTCAGGGTGTCTGTGGCGATGCGGACAAGCGCCCGAAGCGTGTCGGTCGCGGTTCCCTCCTCCGCCGCGTCGCCGACCAACCGCGAGCGCGCCAGCGGGTTCGTCGCCAGCCGGTCGGGACGGGTGAAGTCGCGCAACGCCTGGCGCACCGCCTCGCCAAACTCCTCCCGCGAGAGGACCAGCACCAGCACCGGCGGCGGTGGGACTCGTGGCTGGTCTGGATTCGCGCCCACATCCGCGCCCTGATCGTACTTGAAACCCATCCACGCCGCCGCCGGTTCCACCCGCCAGTCGTGCGCGAAGATGCCGTAGCGCCGCCCGCCCACCTCGAAGTCGGCCGCGGGCGAACGCCAGATGTGGATGCCAGTGAAGTGCGGTTCATGGAACTCGGGGTCGGCGACCGCGACGAAGTTCCAGGCGAGCTTGGGGCTGGATGTCCAGTGAATCGAGCTGTTGATCGCGGCCAAATTGAGTGCCGGCGACACGCCCTGGTAGGCGTCCCGGTGCATCCAGAAGCGGAGGTGGAGGATTTCCTCGCCTGGTCGCGCCGGACCGTGGCGCTGGGCGAAGTCGAGTGCCGCCGCCACCGCCTGGTCGGCGGCGATGTCGGCCGGAGCCGCGTCGTGCAGGGTCAGGTGCGCCATGAAGCCGAAGACCGCACCCGCGATGTCGCGGAAGACCAAAAAGGCCCCGGGTTGGCGAGCCAGCCAGTGGCGCCCAATCCGTACCGCGTCGTCCCCCTCGTGCTGTCCGATCATATCGAGGATCGCCGGATGATCCCGTGCCGCGGCCGGTTCGGCGTAGGCGGCGCCCAGGGCCGCCCACTCGAAGTACGGTCCGAAGAACGGACTCTGCCGGAGCAGATAGAACAAATCGAACCAGATGCGTTGCTGCTCGACGCCGCGCGCCTGAGCCGCCTGGAACCTGGCGAACAGCAGGCTCGACAGCCGCGCGACGAGTTGCTGGTGGCCCCTGGGGTCGCGCCAGCGCAGATCGGCGTCCAGCACCTCCCGCGCCAGGTCGTGCGGGTAGAGTCCGTGCGGCCCCTGGTCGATGAAGGAGAGCTGGCGCAGCCACGCGAAGAGGTCGTGCGCCTCCGCCGGCCCCATCACGTCGGTCAGCAACGTCTCCGTGGTCGCCCAGACCAGGACGCAAACCTCCAGGGCCAGCCGATGGGCAGGGCTCGGCACGTCCCGCACCAGCCGCTCCAGCAGCACGCGCACCACATCCGGCTCGTGCCGCGGGTTGAACGTGTCCAGCTTTCCGTCTCGGCGCAACGCGTCGGCGACGAGCGCCAGCGCCAGCGGGTGACCATGGGTGAAGGCGAGCACCTCGGCGTGTTGATCGCCGGGAATCTCGCGCGCCGCCAGGTAGGTCTCGCTCTCGCCGGGGCGTAAATTACGCAGCGCCACGGTCCGCGTCAGGGCGGCCCAGTCGAGATCGGTGCGCCAGGCCGGCGCCGGCGGGTTGCGGCCGGCCAGCACCACGAGGCTCCCGGCCGGCAGTTGGGGCAGCAACGTCTCGCGCAGCCAGGCGTCGAGCGGGGCCAATGTCTCGTACGTGTCGATCAGCCAGACCCCGGCATCCGGCCACTCCAACGCGGTCGGGACTGTCCCGCCCTCCGGCAGTCCCATCGCCCGGCGCAGGGCGAGCAGCACCCCCGGCGGCGACGGATCGACATTGCGGCCGTCGATCGCCACGACCGGCCGGCCAAGCTCGGCCGCGACGCGGACAAACTCGCGCAGCAACGCCGTTTTGCCGACGCCGCCCGGCCCGTAGACGTGGAGGACGGCAAAGGACGGCTCGTCCGCCAGCAGTGCGGAGCGAAACATTTCGATCTCGGCCTGCCGCCCGACGAAACGCCCGCGCCGCGCCGCCGCCAACCGGTCGGCCAGCCGCGGCGCGTGTTCGGGAAGGAGGGCTGACGGACGCATAGCGCCTCCGATTGTATGACACCCATCGCCGGGGCATCAGTGTGCGCCACAGGATATTGGGAGCACCCCCGCATGCACACGTAGTGTAGGGG
>JBOGUE010000056.1:0-2954 GCA_050695955.1 Thermomicrobiales bacterium
GGATGGGGATGTTCTCGCTGACGATGATGGCGATGGCACTCGAGCTGGCGCGGGAGGACATCACCTACGAGGACGTCGCCACCAAGTTCTTCGAGCACTTCCTCTGCATCGCGGGGGCGATGAACGACGTCGGCAGCCAGGGAATCGAGCTGTGGGACGAGGAGGACGGCTTCTTCTACGACGTCCTCCACCTGCCGAACGGCGCGACCGAGTGCCTCAAGGTGCGCTCCCTCGTCGGGCTGATGCCGCTGCTGGCGGTGGAGACAATCGAGCCGGACTTGAAGGAGTTGCTGCCCGACTTCGACCGCCGCCTGCGCTGGTTCCTGCGCTACCGGAAGGATTTGGCGGGACTGGTGCCGAGCTGGTTGGAACCGGGCGCCGGCAAACGCCGGCTGCTCACCCTGGTCACCGGCGACCGCATGCGGCGCATCCTCACCAAAATGCTCGATCCGAACGAGTTCTTGAGCGACCACGGCATCCGCTCGCTTAGCAAGTTCCACGAGGTCCATCCGTATGAGTTCTGGGTGAACGGTACGGTGCATCGGGTCGACTACGAACCCGCCGAGTCGCGCAGCGGTCTCTTCGGCGGCAACTCGAACTGGCGCGGCCCGATCTGGTTCCCGATCAACTACCTGCTCGTCGAGGCGCTCCAGAAGTTCCACCATTACTATGGCGACGACTTCCTCATCGAGCACCCGACCGGCTCGGGCAACCACTGCACGCTCGACCAGATCGCGGCTGACCTATCGCGCCGCCTCACCTCGATCTTCCTGCGGGGAGCGGACGGGCGCCGGCCGGTCTTCGGCGACAATGACCTCATGCAAAGCAACCCGCACTGGCGCGACCACGTGCTCTTCTCCGAATACTTCCACGGGGATACCGGGTCGGGGTTGGGCGCGAGCCATCAGACGGGGTGGACGGCGCTGGTGGCGAAGTTGCTGGAGGCAAGGAGTCGAGAGGTTGAGGATTCGAGAGAGCGCACGGAGGCAGTCGTCTGGTATGGGTGCATCGACACCGGATATCCACTACCTTATCGTAGAGCGGAACAAGCTCGCACGTCGTCGTTTACCTCTGGCCCATTGGTCCAAACGAGAGTTGATGTCCGGCAGCGCGGCCGAACAAACGGCTGAAGACCTGGCTCGCATCGGCGAAGCCCTTTGTGGAGTGTTCCCCGCTCTCGTACGGGTGGCACCGCTACGCGTGCTTGGCGCCGGGTTTGGAAGCGTCGCGGTCGAGACCGCCGGGGGGCAGGTCTTCCGAATCGCGAAGAGCCCAGCGGCTGCCGCGAGGCACGCCAACGAGGTGCGGCTGCTCCCCGCGCTGCGGACGCGGGTCCCTGTTGCGGTACCGGATCCCCGGTGGCATGCGGGGTCGTCGGCATCCCTTCCCTTCGGCGTCATGGAGTATCCAAAGCTTCCGGGAGCGCCGCTGCGGCCGGAGTGGCTTGCGCGGACGGACAGCGCGCCGATTGCCTTCGATATTGCAGCGTTCCTCCTAGCGCTGCACCGGTTTCCGATCGCGGAGGCCGAGGCGCTCGGATTGCCTGGACCGGAATCGAGCAGGGCCGTGCTGGAAGCGCTTCGGGCCGACGTCCTTCCGCCACTCAGGGACGCCCTGGCGGCGATCGAATATCGAAGGATCACGACGTGGTGGGACGCTTTCTTGGCCGACGAGCGAATGCGGCGGTATCGACCGGCGCTGAGGCACGGTGATCTCTGGTACGAGAACATCCTGGTCGACGAGGCGCGGGAACGGGTGGTTGGGGTCGTCGACTTCGAGTGCGCGGCGGTCGGTGATCCGGCGCAGGACTTTGCGACGCAACTCCACCTTGGGAGGCGGTTTGCGGCCCAGGTGATCGACGCCTACCGCACTTTGGGTGGCGAGTTGGACGAAGATTTCTCGCACCGGCTATGGCGGTTCTGGGAACTCCGGGAGTTCGACGGCGTTCAGTTGGCGGTGCAGAGCGGCGACTCGGCCGAGTTCGAGGACGCCGTCCGCAAACTGCGGCGTGGTCCGGTGTTGAGTCCGTTGACCTGAGCCACTTTTCCTCCTACAGTCGCGTGGGAAGTGGCGGACGTCTTACGGTGTGTGGATTGGCTCGGTGCGCTGCCGGCTCCGTACGATCGAAGCTATCTCAAGGTCGTAGTTGCATACAGCAAGGAGGATGATGGCCAGCCAACGGGGCGAGTAATCACCGCGTACGGTGTCAAGGATATTCCCCGCGGGGAACGACCAATATGGAAGCGAACGTTACGCCGAAGTTAGTTGCACTGAAGAGCGCGATCGGTGAGATCGATCTCAATAGTCTCGTGCTCAGCTTTGACCGCGAAAGTGACGCCTTGATGGTGCATCTCTATGGTCGCGGTCAGCCAGGTATTAGCCATCTCGTCACCGACGAGTTCATGATCCGCTTCGATCCCAATCACGAAAAGGTGATCGGCATACAGATCGAGCACTTCCTGAGCCTCGTGGTTCCCGAGCACCCGCGACTGCTAGACGCCCTCGACATCGCCGAGTTGCGCGGCATCTCCCTCGAAGAGGTCGCCCAGATTCGGCGCGAGGTTGCCACCAATCAGAAACGTGAAACCCTCGATGAGGTCATCGCCGAGTTCCCGCCCTTCGACTCAGCGGCAGACTGACCCGACCTAACTCACCGCCCGTTGCCCCAGGTACGCCTCCTGGATCGCCGGGTCGTCGAGGAGGTCGCGGGCGGGGCCGGAGAGGACGATGCGGCCGTTCTGCAAGACGTAGCCGCGGTGGGCGATGGAGAGGGCCTGGGTGGCGTTTTGCTCGACCATGAAGACGCTCACCCCTTGCCGGTTGATTGCGGCGATCGTTTCCAGCACCTGATCGACGAGGATCGGGGCGAGACCCATCGTCGGCTCGTCCATGCAGATCAGCCGCGGTCGGCTCATCAGGGCGCGGGCCATCGCCAGCATCTGCTGCTCGCCGCC
>JBOGUE010000057.1:0-19046 GCA_050695955.1 Thermomicrobiales bacterium
ACGCACTGGCAAGAGGGACGCCTCGGGGCGCTGCGCATGGGGGTCGGCCACGGCGCCTATTGCCTGGGATGCTGCTGGGCGCTTTTCGCGGTCCTGGTCGCGGCCGGGGTGATGAGCCTGGCCTGGATGGCGCTGCTGACGCTGGTGGTCTTCGCCGAGAAGGTGCTGCCGGTTGGGCCACGAACATCGTGGGTGGGCGGCGTTGCGTTCCTGGCGCTGGGTATCGCGGTCGCGGCCGGGGTCGTGGACATGCCCTGGTCGGCCTGACTTGAGGCGTCATGTTCGAGTCGGCGGCCACGCGACGCGGCGCACACCGATCGAAGGAGGGTTCCCATGAGCAACCCAGCCGAGACCTACGAGCGCTACATGGTGCCGCCGCTCTTTGCACCCGCCACCGAGCGGTTGCTCGACGTCGCGCGGCCAAAGCCGGGCGAGCGGGTGCTGGACGTCGGCTGCGGCACGGGCATCGTCGCCCGGCACGCCGCATCGCGCGTCGAACCCAGCGGAACGGTGACCGGCCTCGACATCAGTCCGGGAATGCTGGACGTCGCTCGCGCGACGAGCGAGCGGGAGGGGTTGGCGATCGACTGGCACGAAGGCCGGGCCGAGGCGCTCCCGTTCGCGGACGGCGCTTTCGATCTGGCGCTGTGCCAGTTCGCGCTCATGTTCTTCACCGACCGGGCGGCGGCCCTGGCCGAGACGCGCCGGGTGCTGACCGACGGCGGGCGCGTTGGGGTGAGCGTCTTTCAGCCCATCGCGTGCCACCCGTTCTATGTGGCGCTCGACGCGTCGATTGAGCGGCGACTTGGGACGTCGGGCGTGGCGGAGATCTTCGCGCTCGGCGAGGTCGACACGCTCCGCGCGCTGCTGGCGGACGCCGGCTTTCGGGAGATCGACTTCGCACCGGTCACGGTGACGGCGCGCTTTCCGAACCCCGCGGCGTTTCTGGCGGGGGAGATTGACGTCGATACGGCGGCGATCCCGGCCATGCAGCACCTCGACGCCGCCGCCCGGCAGGAGCTCGCGGCGGCGATCCGCGACGACATGGCGGCGCCGCTGCGCGAGGTGACCGAGGGCGATCACGTGGTGCTGCCGTTCCACATCTCTATCGCGCGGGCCTATCGCTGACGGAGCACTGGCGGCACGCCTGGAAAGGGGCCAGCAATGGGGCACATGCGCAAGTTCGGGCCGGTGACTCACGACGCGTCGTCGACCGAATCGACCCGGAACCAACGCTCACGGGAGGCGCAAGCCGCGCCCGACGAAGCGCGCCAGACCGTCATCCCAATTGGTGCGCTGGCCAGCACCTCCGGCGAAATCCGGGCGAGGCTCCTCAGGTCACTGGCGCGAACGCATGGGAATCGTCACGTGCAGCGCCTGCTCGCGCCGACCGTTCAACGCCTGACCGTGCTCACGCCGGGCGCGGGCATGGGACATCGACCGAACGATCCGGATGACGACTCGCGCGTCTTGTTGGAACCGCGCGCGTTCTATTGGGTGAAGAGCCAAGCGGCGGCGCGGGCCGAGTTCGGCGACGGCCAGGTTGCGTCGATCAGCCTACCGCCCGGCACGGAGGGCGTGCTCCAGATCGCGCTCCGCACGCGGGTCGACGTCGATAATGCGCCCCCCTTCGGGAACGTCGAGCATGACCAGAGCTCCTACATCCACTGGCCGGCGCGCGTCGCACCCGATGGCGCCGTCTCCGTGTCGGAGGCACTGCCAATTCAGTATGGGGAGAAGGACCCGACGCTCCAGCTCTTTGTGGGATCGATCGAGGCGACGAACAAAGCCGGCGCCGTAGAGATCGCCGTGAACGTCGTCAGCACGACGTCGCACAGTCGCACCAACGTGCTGACGCCGATTGGCCTTGGCGCGGAGATGAGCGACACCGTCGGCAACCGAACCTGGCCCCGCCAGTTTCGATTACTCATCCCTGGCGCTGAGCCGCGTCCCGTCCCGAAGGCGACAACTCGCGTTGCCGCGGAGCACGACGTCTTCTTCGGCCCCGGCTCCAGCAGCTTCGAGCAAAGCCAGGCCGACGGGTTGGTGGAGTGGTACGGCGAGCTGCCCGAGGAGGTGCGAGAGGCGATCCGGGCCGGGCGCGGCAGCATCCAACTCGACGGGTACGCCAGCAGCACCGGTCGCTCGGCGGCCAATGTCGACCTGGCCGACCGCCGCAACCAAGCGGTGATGGCACGGCTGCGCGCCCAAGCGGGTGGCGACCGCGCCTTCCAGGACCCGCCGCCGGTGGCTCACGGCGAGGAGCCGGCGAAACGGAAAACCGGTGACAGGCAGGAGGCGAGCGAGTGGCGCAGGGTGCATATTCGCATCGTCGTCACTGACCGGCCGGAGTAAGCGGCCAACACTCCCTACTCTGCTGCCTCATCTCGATCGTCCAAGATGGCCAGGAAGTCGATGACGGTGACGATCCTGAGGCCCCCAAGCCGGGAATCGCCGGCGAGTTCCAGCAAATCGTGGTCGCCGGTCACAAGATAATCGGCGGCGCCAGCGAGCGCGGCGCCCAGGATCTTCTCGTCTTTGGGGTCACGGACCTGCACGGGAAGCTTCGATCGAGGGATAACTCGCGTCGAGGTGGCGAGCGCGCTCAGAAGCGCATCGATGTCCTCTGCCGGTACGTCGTACTTGACCACGATCTTGGGCCGACCGAAGACATTGACGAGCTCGGTGTACCGGGCGTCGGAGAGGATGAGGGAAAAGCGCTGAGCGTGGAATGCTTCGACAAGTCGGAACGGGTTGCCCCGCCGCAAGATCATGCCGCTGACGAAGACGTTGCTGTCAACGACCGTTCGCGGCGGCGCGCTGCTCGGCCTCATACAACTCTTGGCGAACCTCCTCGACCACTTCGGTTACGTCGGCCAGTACCTCGTCCGGATCTTTGTCCTTGTTGCGCTCGCGGATGCGATCGATCGCCGCCCACGCTCGCTCCCATTGCTCACGCTGGAGCAGATCGTTGGCCTCGGCGTCGGTGATCACGGTCGTCGATTTGCCCTGTTTCGTCACGACGGCCTCCTTGCCGTAGGCAATCGATCGTACCAGATTCCATGGCGTCGTACGAGCCGTTTGGCTTGATGTGCAAGGGTCACGATGAAGGTTGCCAGCATCGCCACGGTCGCCAACCCGCTGATCCAGAGGCCAAGCTGAAGCGAGCGCGGCTCGTAGCGCAGCTCGACGACGTGCTCGCCGGCCGGGATCGGGACACCGCGTAGGGCGAGATTGGCTGGCAGCAAGTCAACCTGCTCGCCGTCGACGTACGCTTGCCAGCCGGACTCGTAGACCTCACCGACGACGAGCAGGCCGGGGGCGGTCGCGGTTGCTTCGATCGTCAGCTCGTCGGCGTGGTATTCGACGACGCGCGCGGACTCCGACGAAGGATCGCCGGGCGCGAGGGCGGGCAGGTCGCCTTCGACCAGGGCGGTCGTGCGGAAGTCGATCGTTTCGTCGCTCAGCAGGCGAGCCGCCTCGTCCCGCGCGACGCCGCGGACGTCATGGACGATCCAGGCGCGGGGGAAGGCGTCGGGATTCTCGTAGACGACGACCTGTTCGTTGCGGAAGACCTCGCGTTTGCCGGCGGTGAGGGCGGCAACATCCGCCCGGTCGGGCGGAAGGTCGGCGGCGATCAGGATATAGCGCGTATTGAGCATATTGAGCAGGCGAAGATCGAAATCGCCCGGCAGGAGATTGGCGAGGTGGTAGTCCTGCGGCCTGCCGTTGAGCGTGGTCATGTACTCGTCGTAGCGGGCGAGCTGGAGGGGGTTGTAGCCCTGGATCTCGTAGGTGCCGAGGAACATTGGGCGGCCGCTGACGATGAGCGCCTGGATCTCCGGGTCAAAGCGGCGGTGCTCGTAGCCACCCGGCGGCTCGTCCGGGTGATTGAGGGCGGCGTAGCCGACCGTTCGAAACGGCCCGCCCTCGTCGAGTTGCTGCTGGAGGAATGCGCCCGCCCCACCGGGATCGGACTCGGCGGTATTGACCGCGATGGCGCGCGTCGTCTCAGCGTCGGGGTTCCAAAATGGTCCCCAGGCGTCCCACGGGTGGCGCGCCCAAGAGCCGACGAGCTCCGCGCCCGTCGGCTGCGCAAAGATGAGCGCCAGCGCCAGCACCGGAACCAGCGGAACCAGCCGCTCGATCGGTAGTCGCCAGAGGGGGCCGCGCGGCGCGACGAGGACAAAGGCAACGAGCACCGTCGCCGCGACCGCCGCCACGAGCGGCATCCAGCCGACCCAACTGTCAGCCCACCACAACGCCAGCGCCGTGATGACGATCAGGAGGAGCGGCAGGCCGGCAACGGGCAGGAGGCGCCGCTGGCCGCGCCAGGCGGCGAGTGACTCGACGGCGGCGGCCGCGAGCATAGCCGGGCCGATCATGACGACGGCGTTGATCTGGTGCGGGCTGTGTTGATGCAACGATTCGAAGCGCGGGATCAGGTAGAAGAGGTGATGCAGCGGCGTTGTGTCCTGGGTCATCGTGTAGACGACGAGCGTGAGACCCGCGAAGAAGGGTACGGCGAAGCGTCGCCGCGCCAAGACGGGCGCCAGGAGGGCGAGGACGATCACGCCGCCGCCGAGGGCGACGGCGCGGTGGTCGTGACCGTCACCGAGGATATTGGCGAGGAGAACCTCGAAGGTGTACGGCGTGGCGTTGTGTTCCTCGCCCAACAGGCTGTAATCGCCGCCGGGGATGTTCGACGCCTGGTTGACGTCGAGGCGGGGCAGGATGCCGGCCGCGCCGAGCGCCATCCCGAGCCCGAGAATGACGACGCCGGTCGCCATGCCGGAGAGGAGGCGCGATTGCGTCGGGAGATCGCGGCCGGCCACCGGCGGTGAGACGAGGGTGCGGAAGCCGATGTAGGCGGCGACGACGAGGAGCCCGTTCATCACCCCCTGCCCGAGCCAGCCGGAGAACATCTGGCTGATCGCGAAGCCGGCAACGAACCAGGGCACGACGCGGTCCCGCCAGCGATCGGTCCGCAGCGCCAGCTCGACTCCGAGCAGGGCGAGCGGCAACCAGGTCGCGAACTGGGCGCGCACCGTGCAGCAGTAGGTGTTCTGGTGGAGGAACGGCCCGAACTCGTAGACGACGGCCGCGACGAGGCTGGCGACGACGCCCATGCCCATCACCCGGCCGAAGACGTAGGTCGATATCCCGGCGACGGCCAGTTGCAGCAGGACCATCGCCTTGAAGGCAGCTATCGCCGAGAGGAACGGGGAGAAAAGCATCGCCGGCAGGTACATCCAGCCCGACTCGGGGTCGCCGGCGAAGGGCGTACCGCTGAGAACGTACGGATTCCAACCGGGGACATCGAAGTCGCGCAGGCGCTCCCCGAGCAGGTGGTACCAGGGCAGGAAGAAGGTGAGCAGGTCGTGGCGCGAGAGCCAGGCGTCGAAGGTGAGCCGGTTCCAGCCGACGACGGCGGTGAGCGCGACCAGCACCGCGACGCCGATTGCGTCGGCCTGGCGCGTGGTCCGTACCGCGCGTTCAGTCTGAACTTGGACCGCTGTTAGCGCCACGCGGGGGTTCAGTCCTTTTTGTGGAACTCGTTTCCTCGATTGCGGCGAGAGGCTTCGCGAACGGCAGGATTCGCGGCAAGCCCTCGGCCTCGTGGCCAGTTGGTCCCGCGTCGAGATGCAATGACGCCAGGCGAGTCAGTCGAACCCGTGTCTCGATCCGCAAGCTCAACAGCCCATTCGACCAACTCGCGTCCGCTGATACGTTCCAGCACGGTCCCGGCTTCGTTCTCAATCGTCAGGTCCAGGTCCTTAGCGTATGCGTCACCGTATGCGTTGATCAGTACACGCACGAGTGATGCCATCTCATAGTCATCCTCGTAGCGAATAATGCCGTTTCCGACCTCGACGTCCCAGAGTTCGTAGTACATGGCTCGGCTCGCGTGCAGGCGGCATGCTTCGTCGATGTTCCAGATCGCAAGCAACTCCACCATTTTGTCAGTGGCCACACTGTAAGCGGTCTGCGCGCTTTTCTGCCACGTGTCGGGGCGGACCGATGTGTCCGCCCGCGCGCAATACCGACGCGTCGTGATGTGGAGACGGGCGGACATCGCCCAGAGGGCACCCGGTCCGCCCCGACGATCGTTCGTGGACAATCGGGCCGCTCGACAGATGACGAACTAGCGGCATCGCTCTTGCGCATTCGGGGCTCCGTGTCGCAGCATGTACCCTCGCACACCGCTGGTGGCGGAGGTCGCCTTGCGACGTGATTCGCGTGAGCTTTGCCGAACGTCCAGAGCCAGGCGCGGAGGGACGCCCATGTGGAACGGTCGGACGGTTTCGGTCATCTTGATGACCTACGCGGAGAAGGACTCGATCCGAGGGGTGATCGACGACTTCTTCGCCACAGGTGTCGTGGACGAAGTCGTCGTGGTCAACAACAATGCGCAGGAGGGGACGGCCGAGGAGGTCGCGCGGACCCGTGCCCGCCAGGTCTTCGAGACGAAGCAAGGCTACGGCCACGCCAGCCGACGCGGCTTGGCCGAGGCGACGGGTGATCTGCTGGTGCTGGCCGAGCCGGACGGCACCTTTTTGGGGCGCGACGTGCTCAAGCTGCTTGTTTACAGCGACGAGTGCGATGCCGTCTTCGGCACCCGCACGACGCGCGAGCTGATCTGGCGGGGCGCGAACATGGGCCGCTTCCTGATGTGGGGCAACTGGGCCGCCGCCAAGCTGGTCGAGGTCCTCTTCAACACCAGCCACCTCAGCGACATCGGCTGCACCTACCGGTTGTTGACGCGGGAGACATACGAGCGCCTCAAGGATCGGTTCACCGTTGGCGGTAGCCACTTTGGGCCGGAACTGATGTTGGTCACGATCACCTCCGGCGCCCGCTTCGTCGAGGTGCCGGTCAACTACCTGCCACGGGTCGGCGTCTCCTCGGTCACGGGTGACCTGTGGAAGGCGTTCCGGCTTGGGTTGCGCATGGGGGTCTTCATCCTGCGATTCCGGCTGGCGACGCTCGGCAACAACCGGCGGCCACCGCTGTTGCCGGCGCCCGAACTCAAGGGACAGGCACGGTGATCGAGACGCCGCCGCCCCGCGCCCAGACCGACTTCGACGCGGTGGCGCCGGTCTATGACGAGAGTTTGCCGGCGCATGTTGTCGCGCACTACCTGACCAAACGATTTGACTTCATCAGGCAGCACGTACCACCGGGACCGGCGCTCGACGTCGGCTGTGGCACGGGGTTGCTGGCGGAGCGCCTGGCCGATGCCGGCTACGCGGTCGTCGGGCTCGACCCTTCGCGCGGCATGCTGCGGCAGCTTCACGGACGACGGCCGGACGTGCCGGGGGTGGCCGCGGGCGGTACGGCGTTGCCGTTCGCCGACGAGACGTTCGCCCTGACGTACTGCATCGCCGTGATGCACCACGTCGCCGCGCCCGAGGCAGTGCGGCGGACGCTGACCGAGATGGCGCGGGTCACCCGGCCGGGAGGGCGCATCCTGATCTGGGACCACAACCCGCGCAACCCCTACTGGCCGCGGTTGATGAAGCGGGTGCCACAGGACACCGGCGCCGAGCGCCTGATCCCGACCGCGGAGATCGTGGCCGGACTGGAAGCCGGCGGGGCGCGACCGGTGTTGATCCGCCAAACCGGGTTCGTACCCGACTTTGCGCCGCATCGTCTGCTTGGTGTTGCCGCGGCGGCCGAGCGTGTCGTTGAGGCAATGCCGTTCGTGAATCGGCTGTGTGCGCATAACGTGGTGTTGGCAATCAAGGGGCCGTGACCCGACCGTTTTCGCCCGTCTTGCCGCGCCCTCCCCACTGGAGCCGCGCCCGCTCATTGTCATGCCGATCGCGGAAAGGCATCTGGCTCTGATGTGGAACGTCACTCATGAGCGACAGATCCTTCGACGTCGCTCAGTGGTCTGTCACGGGCCATCCGTCATGCTGAGGCAAAGCCGAAGCATCCCCGCGCGAAGCGCACGAGCCCTCCCGTCATGCTGAGGCAGCGAAGCATCCCCGCGCGAAGCGCAGCGGCGGCAAGACAAGACGGCTTCGCCGGGGGATGCTTCGATACCTCAGCATGACGGGTGGTCCATAACAGACTACTCAGCATGACGATGGAGGGGGGTGCGGCATGACGAAAGGTAGCGGGGCGATGGAGCAGGGCGCATTCCCGGCGGATTTCCTCTGGGGAACGGCGAGCGCGGCGCATCAGGTCGAGGGCGGGAACGTCAACAGCGACTGCTGGGTGCTGGAGCACGTGCCGGGGACGCCGTGGGTCGAGCCGTCGGGCGATGCCTGCGACCACTACCACCGGTACGAGCAGGACATCGCGCTCTTCGCGGCGCTCGGGTTCAACGCCTACCGTTTCTCGATCGAGTGGGCGCGGATCGAGCCGGAGGTGGGGGAGTTTTCCCTTGCCGCGCTCGACCACTACCGGCGGATGCTCGAGGCCTGCCATAGGCACAACCTGACGCCGATCGTCACCTACCACCACTTCACCTCGCCACGCTGGTTCGCCGCCCGCGGCGGTTGGGAGGTGATGGCGAACGTCCCGCTCTTCGCCCGGTTCTGTGAACGGGCGACGGCGCACCTGGGCGACCTGATCGGGGCGGCCTGCACACTGAACGAGCCGAACGTCGGATTGCTGCTGCGCGCCCTCGGGTTCTGGCCGGCCGACGACGAGATTCCGACGATGCCGTTGCGGGTGGCGGCGGCGCGGGCCGTGGGCGCGGAGACCTTCGGCAGCTTCCACACCGCCCGGCAGGACCTGGCGGCGCCGGTCTACATCGAGGCGCACCGGCAGGCCGTCGCCGCGATCAAGGCCGAAGCGGGGACGGTTCCGGTCGGGATGACGCTGGCGCTGCAGGAATACCAGGCGGTGGAGGGCGGGGAGGAGGCGCGGGATCGCATCCGGGGCGCGGTTGAGGCGCCGTTCTTGGCGGCGGCGCGTGGCGACGACTTCCTCGGCGTCCAGACCTACTCCCGCATTCGTGTCGGACCAGATGGCGTCCTTGGGCCGGAGCCGGGGGTCGAGCTGACGATGATGGACTACGAGTTTTGGCCGGAAGCGTTGGAGGCAACGATTCGGTATGCCGCGGCCGCGACCGGCGGCCCGATCATCGTCACCGAGAACGGCGTCGCCACCGACGACGACGCCCGGCGCGTGGAGTACATCCGCCGCGCGCTGGACGGCGTCCGGCGCTGCCTGGTCGAGGGCATCCCGGTGCTGGGCTACTGCTACTGGTCGATTTTCGACAACTTCGAATGGTCGCTCGGCTACCGCCCGACCTTCGGTCTGATCGCCGTCGACCGCGCCACGCGGGAGCGGACGGTGAAGCCGAGCGCGCGGTGGTTGGGCGAAGTCGCCCGAACGAACGGAGCCGCATCGTCGTAGGGGCGCGGCAAGCAGCGCCCGCGTGGCGCAGCCGCGCTTCGGCCGTAGGCCTAACGGTTATCGGTCTTCGACCGATGGGCGCGGCAAGCAGCGCCCCTACGACGATTTCGCCGCCTCCATCACCGGATCAATTCTACAGCAGCGCATTTGACAACCAGGACCGACATCGCTAGTATCCGCGCGGGTTGTTCGAATAACCAAGATGAGTCATAAACCGGGGAGCGCTTTGTGGCGAAGGCGAACCGCGCGCCGACCGCTTACGACGTGGCGCGATTGGCCGGGGTCTCTCAGGCCACGGTGTCGTACGTGTTGAACGGGCGGCGGGGCGGGAAGACGCGGATCAACGAGACGACACGACAGCGCATTCTCGACGCCGTCGCCGAACTGGGGTATGTGCCGAACGACACGGCGCGCAGCCTGCGCCGGCGGCGGACGGACCGCATCTGCTTGCTGCTGCCGCGACTCGGCAGCCCTTTCGCCGACGTCATCGCTCAGGATCTGCAACGGGTAGCGGCCGGCCGCGGCTATTCGACCGTCTTCGCCGTCGGCGGCTCGCCAGAGCGCGAGGAACTGGTGCTCGACCAGTTGCGACGGGGCCTCGCCGACGGCCTGCTCGACGTCGTTGGGCTTGATGGCGGCATCCTCACGCCGCTGGTCGAGACCGGCATCGCGGTCGTCTCCTTCAGCAATCGAACGGAGCCGGCCGGCTTCGACGTGGTGCGCTCCACCGTGGCCGAAGTCTCGTATCATGCGGTCGCCGATCTATTCGAACGCGGTCACCAGCGCGTGGCCCTGATCAGTCACCAACCAGACGCCGTGGTTCGCGACGAGCGGCACGACAGCTATTTGCGCGCCCTCCGGGATCGCGGCATCGCCCCGGACGTGCGTCTCATTCGTGGCGGCGCCGCATCTCGGCAGGACGCCTTTCATAGCACGGTTGGGCTGTTGCAACTCGACGATCCGCCGACCGCCATCTTCGCCGAATCGGACGTCGGGGCGATCAGCGCGATCTGGGCCATCCATGACGCCGGGCTGCGCATCCCGGAGGATGTCGCCGTGATCGGCGTCGGCAACACGCCGGAAGGGGAGATCACGCGGCCCGCTTTGACCAGCATCGGCCCTATCTCGATGGACTTCTCCGACGTCGCCGAGCTGCTGATGAGCCGTTTGGCGGGGGAGGCGCCGGCCGCGGGCCGGCTTCACCATCGCCCATGGTCCTTGATTTGCCGCGGTTCAGCGTAGTCCCAGTCCCAGTCCCAGTCCCAGTCCCGGTCCCAGTCCCAGCCGCGTTTGCGCATCCCGCCCGGGGGCGCGAGCAGCAACGAAAGGAGGAAACCCGACCGCACAACGATGGCACACGGCACGTCAGACACGCGCCTTCAAAGAGGCAGCGAGGGAGACGATCATGACTGCACGAGGATCGCAACGAACTCCGGCGAGCCACCTGTCACGTCGCGACGCGCTCCGTCTCGCGGGAGGGGCCGGCGCGGCCGCCTTCCTCGGGGCCAAGGGCAGCCGCGTGGCCGCCGCTCAGGACGCACCTGGCGCGATCACGATCCCAGACAGCGCGGCCGCGTTGCCGACCGAGGACGTCACCTTCCGCTGGATCGACAGCGGCGACCTCAAAGCGCTCTTCTACACCAAGTTCTTCGAGGCCTATCAGCAAGCCCGCCCGAACATCACGGTCCAGTACGACGCCTTGCCCTGGGAGGAGATCGGGCGGATCGTGCCGCTCGGGGTCCAGAACGGCGATGCCCACGATGTCTTCGCCATGCCGCCCGACGTGCCGGAGGCGCAGGCGGTCAAGGAGGGCTGGGTGGCGCCGCTCGACGACATCATCCCCAACTTCGCCGAGTGGAAGGAACGTTTCCCCTTCGGCTCGTTCCTGGACGGCATCCACGTCTTCGAGGGCAAGACCTACACCTTCCCCGTCACGTCCAGCAAGCGATACTGGACGATGACGTTCTACAACGAGGCCTATCTCCAGGAGGCCGGCTACGATCTGGCCAGCAAGCCGCTGACCTGGGAGGAGTTCCGGGAGGCGGCGCGGAAGGTCACCGAGCAAGGGCAGGGGGAGTACTTCGGCCTCATCTTCCCCGGCAAGGCCGGCGGTGAGGACGACTTCGCCACGTTCGTGCGCAACATGGGCCGGATGGCCGGGGCGGCGGCCAGTCCGGACGACATCGATTGGCGGACCGGGGAGTACGTCTACACCAGCGACGAGTATCTGGCGGCAATCGAGCTGCTGGTGGCGCTGAACGACGACGGCAGCATCTTCCCCGGCGCGCTCTCCCTGGATACGTCCCAGGCCCGGGCGCTCTTCCCCACGGGCGTGGCCGGCATGATCCTGCAGGGCCCCTGGAACATTCCCCAATGGCAGCGGGAACAACCGGACTTTCAATTTGGGCTGGCGAGTCAGCCGGTGCCCAATAGCGGGACCCAGACCCCGCTCACCTACGAGGAGCAAGGCTCCAATCAGAGCTGGGTCTTTGCGGATAGCCCGTACAAGGCGATCGCGGGGGACATGTTCTCCTACATCGGGAGCGTGGAGGGCCAGGTCGCGGTGATGGCGGCCACCTTCGGCAACCTCCGCTCCATCGTCCCGGAAGCGGTCGCGATCGCGCAGGATACGGTGGAGCTCGATCCGCTGGCCAGCACGGCGCTCTCGCTCTGGGACGAGCAGATCCGGCTGGGGCCGATGGTCGAGGTCCGCAACCCGGAGGGGGCGGCCCAGGTGGCGCTCGAACGCAAGCCCCTCACGCCCAAGTTCGACGACGTCGTGCAGGGCATCTTCGCCGGCCAACTCACGGACGCCAAGGCGGCCATGCAGGACTTGCAGGACCGGTCCGAGGCGGAGCTGGAGCGGGCGATCAAGGCCGTCCAGGACAAAGGCGTTCAGGTCTCCCGCGACGACTGGGTCTTCCCCAACTGGGACCCGACCAAGGACTACACGGAGGCGGAATACACCGCACTTTCGTCGTAAGGCGTCAGGCGTCAGGCGTCAGGCGTCAGGCGTCAGGCGTCAGGAAGGCCGATCGCCCGTGCTCCTGTCGCCTGTCGCCTATCGCCTGTCGCCTGAGGGGGAAAAGGATGGCCATAGGAACCGCCCAGCGGGCCGAGCGCCTGTTGGCCCAGGGTCGGGCTGGCCCCGGCCAGCCGCTCCGGCAGCGGCTCTGGTCGGCGCGCTGGTGCTACCTCTTCATGCTGCCCAACCTGATCCTGGCGGCGCTGTTCACCTTCTATCCGACGGTGATGTCCTGGTACTTCTCCTTCCTCGACTGGTCCGGCTTCACCTCCGACCGCGAATGGATCGGCCTGGCGAACTTTCGGGAGATCATCCACGATTCCTTCTTCTGGGACGCCTACCGCCGCTCCTTCCTCTTTATGTTCATCGCCGTGCCCACCCAAGTCGTCCTGGCCTTAATCGTCGCCCTCATCCTGAACGACGCCACGCTCAAGCTCGGTCCGTTCTTCCGCACCTGCTTCTTTCTGCCGGTGGTCACCAGCTCCGCGATCGTCGGCATCGTCATGACCTTCGTCTTTAGCCCGTTCAACGGACCGGTCAACCAGGCGCTGCTCAGGTCCGGGCTCGCCAATGGGCCGGTCGACTTCCTGGGCAACCCCGACACCGCCCTCTGGACGGTGGCGGCGGTCTGGGTCTGGAAATGGTTCGGCATCACGATGATCTACTGGCTCGCCGCGCTGCAGGTCGTGCCCCAGGAACTCTACGAGGCGGCCCGCATCGACGGCGCCAACCGCTGGTCCTTACACCGCGACATCACCGTGCCGATGGTCGTCCCGTTCGCGGTGGTGATCGTCCTGATCACGATCGTCGGCTCTCTCAACGTCTTCGGGCTGGTGCAGACGATGACCGGCGGCGGTCCCTTCTTCGCCAGCGAGGTGATGGAGGTCTACATCTACCGCAACGCCTTCGGCGAGGGCGGCGTCCCGCGGCTCGGCTACGCCTCGGCGGCGGCCCTCTTCTTCGGCCTGACCGTGCTGGGGCTGTCGCTGCTCCAAGGCTGGGGGCTGCAACGAGCCAACGCCGCCCGCGCGCAGCTCAGGACGTCTTAGGGGGAAGCCAGCCATGCGCACCACAACGCTGCCCCACCCACACGTCCCGGCTCCCCCATCGACGGTCGTGACCCGGTGGACTCGGCTGCGGCAACGGGGCCGCTTGCGGGCCGCGGTCACGACCGCGATTCTGCTGCCCATCTGCTTCGGGTGGATCTACCCGTTTCTCTGGATGATCTCGGCGGGGTTCAAGGAGAACGCCGAGATCTTCAGCGGCCTGGGGCTGATCCCGAAGGATCCCCAGCCCGGCAATTTCGCCCGCGCCTGGACCGAGGCGCGCATCGGCGACTACTTCCTGAACACGGTGATCATCACGCTCGGCTCGATCGCGATCGTCCTCGTCTCCGTTTCGATGATGGGCTACGTCCTCGGACGCTTCCAGTTCCCCGGCAAGAAGCTGGTCATCGTCCTCTTCGCCGTGACCGTCTTCCTGCCGGAGGGCTACACGATCATTCCCATCTTCGAGCTGGTCAACCGCCTCGGCTTGGCAAACTCCCTGATTGGGGTGACACTGGCCCAGGCGGGCGGCGCTCACGTCGTGATGGTGCTTCTCTTCGCCGGCTATTTCAGCCAACTGCCCAAGGAGTTGGAGGAGGCGGCGATCGTCGATGGGGCGGGCTTCTTGCGCGTCTTTTGGCAGATTATGCTGCCGCTGGCCAAACCGGTGATCGCCACGACGATCATCTTGCAATTCATGTACAGTTGGAACGCCTTCCTGCAGCCGCTGGTTTTGACGCTCTCCCGCCCCGATTTGCGGACGCTGGCGGTCGGCATCTACGCCTTCCAGGGCGAGTTCTTCACCGATTGGAGCGGGATGGCCGCGGCGGCGGCGATCAGCCTGGCGCCCATCGTCCTCGTCTTTCTGGCGCTCCAACGCTACTTCGTCGAGGGGGTTGCCGGTGCCGTCAAGCAATAGCGGCGGGATGCCCCTTGCCCACACCGAGCACGACGCGGGGACGGCCAGGCGGCCCCACATCCTCCTCGTCAACCCGGACCAATGGCGCGGCGACGTGCTCGGCCACGCCGGCAACCCGGCGGCGGTCACACCCGTCCTCGACGATTGGGTCCGCCACGATGCCGTCTCCTTCGGTCAGGCGTTCTGCCAGAATCCGGTCTGCACGCCGAGCCGGTGCTCCTTCATGACCGGGTGGTATCCCCACGTCCGGGGACACCGGACCATGTTCCACATGCTCCGGCCGGACGAGCCCTGCCTCCTCAAGTCGCTCAAAGACGCGGGCTACTTTGTCTGGTGGGGCGGCAAAAACGACCTTGTCCCCGCCCAGCACGGCTACGACGCGTACTGCGACGTCAAGTACCGGCCCCCACGCCCGCCACGTCCTATGTTCGCTCTGGATCGCCAGGACCAATGGCGCGGCGAGCCGGGCAGCGATCGCTACTACTCTTTCCACGCCGGCCGCCTCGAGACCGGGCAAGAGGCAACCTATGAGGACAGCGACTGGGCCAACGTCCTCGGCGCCATCGACCTGATCCGCAACCCACCGCGAAATCGGCCACTCTGCATCTACCTACCCCTGACCTATCCGCACCCGCCTTACGCCGTCGAAGACCCGTGGTACAGCGCGATCGACCGCTCCACGCTGCCGCCGCGCATCCCAGCGCCTGACACCAGGGATGGCAAGCCGAGCCTGCTGCGCGGGATCCGAGCGCGCCAGGGGCTCCATGGCTGGAGCGAAGCGCGCTGGACCGAATTGCGCGCGACCTATTACGGGATGTGCGCCCGTGTCGACCACCAGTTCGGCCTGATCTTGGATGCGTTGCACGAGACCGGCCTCTTCGACGACACGGCGAGCTTCTTCTTTTCCGATCACGGCGACTTCACCGGCGACTACGGCCTGGTGGAAAAGGCGCAAAATACCTTCGAGGACTGCCTGACGCGGGTTCCGCTCCTCGTCAAGCCGCCCGCCTGGACGCCGGTCGTGCCGCGGGTTTCTGATGCGCTGGTCGAGCTGATCGACCTCCCGGCCACCGTCGAGGCGCTGGCCGGGATCACCCCCAGTCACACCCACTTCGGGCGCTCGTTGCTGCCGCTCCTGGCCGGCGAGAACGACACCTGGCGCGACGCCGTCTTCTGCGAGGGCGGTCGCCTGCGCGGCGAGCGCCACTGTATGGAGTTGGAAAGCAACGGCGCGGACGATCCGTCTCAGCTCTACTGGCCACGCCTGAGCCTGCAACGCGGCGACGGACCCGAGCACACCAAGGCCGTGATGTGCAGGACGCGGGAGTTCAAGTACGTCCGGCGGCTCGACGAGAGCGACGAGCTCTACGACCTGCGCGCTGACCCGACCGAGCAGCGCAACCAGATCGACGATCCGGCGCTGGCGACGGAGCTAACGGCGCTCAAAGAACGCCTCCTGACCTTCTATCTGGAGACGTCTGACGTCGTGCCCCACGACGCCGACCGCCGATCATAGCCGTGTGAGATCAGTCGAGCACCAGAACTCGACACGCTGGTGAGGTGCGCATACGATGACCGATACCCGGACAGGTCAACCGAACGTCGTCGTGTTCCTGACCGATCAGCAGCGGTGGGACACCACGGGGTTGCACGGCAACCCGCTCGACCTGACGCCGAACTTCGACCGGTTCGCGCGGCGGGGGACGCATGTCGCCAACTCCTTCACGCCGCAGCCCGTCTGCGGGCCGGCGCGGGCGTGCATACTGACGGGAACGTATGCCACGACGACTGGGTGCTACCGCAACGGCATCCCGCTGCCGCCCGACGCGCGGACGCTGGCGCACCATTTCCGTGAGGCCGGATACGCGACCGGGTACATCGGCAAGTGGCACCTGGCCGACCGCGATCCGGTGCCTCCCGAGCAGCGCGGCGGATTCGAGCACTGGCTGGCGTCGAACATCCTCGAATTCACCTCGGAAGCGTATCGGACGGTGATGTACGACGAGGCGTGCCAGCCGGTGCGATTGCCGGGCTACCGGGTCGACGCGCTCACCGACGCCGCGATCCGGTTCATCGACCAGCGGCAGGACGACCCGTTCTTGCTCTACCTCTCCTTCCTGGAACCGCACCACCAGAACCGGCTCGACGACTTCGTCGCGCCGGATGGCTACCGCGAGCGGTATACGGGTCGCTGGGCGCCGCCGGACCTGGCCGCGCTCGGCGGCTCGACGCACCAGCACCTCGGTGGCTACTTCGGCATGGTCAAGCGGTTGGACGAGGCGTTCGGGCGGCTGCTCGACGCGCTGACGAGTCTCGACCTCGCCGGCAACACCATCGTCCTCTTCACCTCGGACCATGGCTGCCACTTCAGGACGCGCAACAAGGAGTACAAGCGGTCGTGCCATGAGGCGTCGATCCGGGTGCCGACCGCCATCGGCGGCCCTGGTTTCGCGCGCGGCGGCGAGCTGCCGCACCTCGTCAGCCACGTCGATCTCGCGCCGACCCTGCTCGCCGCCGCCGGGCTGCCGGCGCCGTCCGAGATGCAAGGCCGGTCGCTGTTGCCGCTGATCAACCGGCAGAGCGACGAGTGGGCGGAGGAGGTCTTTGTTCAGATCAGCGAGAGCGAGGTCGGGCGGGCGATCCGCACGGGGCGATGGAAATACGCGGTCGCCGCGCCGGACGGGGACGGCGGGCGAGATGCGGGCGCGGAACGCTACGTTGAGACGCACCTCTACGATTTCGCCAGCGACCCGTACGAGCTGACGAATCTTGTTGGGCTGAAGTCGCACCGGGAGGTCGCCGCCCACCTGCGCGAACGCCTGATCCGGCGCATGATCGCGGCAGGCGAGGCGGCGCCGGCAATCGACGAAGCACCCCTCCGCCAAGTGCCACAGCGGAAGGTATTGCCGGAAGAGGTGTGGGCATAGGGCTGTGTTAGCAGTCGTCAAGTCGTGCCCAAAGAGCGGGCGGACCTCCGTGTCCGCCCGCGGAACAACCGTATTGTCACGATAGTGAACAATCCCTACCCTAGGACCAACGAGTCATACCGTTTTGCGGACATTTCCGGTATAGTCCTGGTGGGAGCGTGACTCGCTGGCACCGGTGTCCTTGGCCTCCCATTCGTTCGATGCGCAATCGCAAATCGGCGTTCGCCTGGGAGCCCCGCCATGGGTGAGCTCATCGCTACTACGGTGCCCGCCGCCGAGCAACGGCGCGAAACCATCGAGGACCGGCTCGCCTTCTTGGCGGAGGCGGGCGCCGCCCTCTCCTCGTCGCTGGACGTTGAGACAACGCTCGGTACTGTCGCCCAACTCGCCGTGCCGCACCTGGCGGATTGGTGCGCCGTGCATCTGGTCCGCGATGACGGCGTGGTCGACCAGCTCGCGGTCACCCACGTCGATCCGGCCCAAGTCGCCTGGGCCCGAGCGCTTCAGGAGCAATACCCCTACGACCCGGATGCGCCGCGCGGCGTGGCCAACGTCCTGCGGACCGGCCGGCCGGAGCTGTACCCAGCGATTACCGGCGAACTGCTGGAAGCGGTAGCGCGCGATTCGGAGCATCTGGAGATTCTACGCCGGGTCGGTTTCAGTTCGGTGATGATCGCGCCGATGTCGGCACGTGGCGCCACGGTTGGGACAATCACCTTCGCCGCGGCCGAGTCCGGCCGGCACTACACGGAGACCGATCAGGTTTTGGCGATGGAGCTCGCCCACCGGGCCGCCATCGCCGTCGATAACGCCCGGCTTTATCGCGCGTCCCAAGCCGCGGAAGCACGGTATCGCAGCCTCTTCGAAGGGCTGGCGGACGCGGTGATTGTCTCCGACGATCACGGGAACTACATCGAGGTCAACGCGGCGGTGTGCGACCTGCTCGGATATACCCGCGAGGAGCTATTGGCGGCCAAGGTGGGCGACCTCTCGATTTCCCCTGTGATTGCCCACGACCTCTACCGCCGCATCCAGGAGGACGGCTCGTTGCGCGGCGAGAACGTTTTGCGGCGCAAGGACGGGTCGCCCGTGCCGATCGAGGTTTGGTCGCGCCGGGTTGACCTGCCGACCGGCCCGGTCAACCTCGGGGTAATGCGCGACATCTCGGAGCGGAAGAACCTGGAACGGACCCACCAGGCACACCTCGCCAGCATCGCGCACGACTTGATGAACCCAATCAGCGCGCTCACGGTGCAAGCCCAACTGCTCGCTCGCTACGCCGCGAGGATCGACGCGAAGGATGCGGATCGATTGCGGGGCGGGTTAGCGCGCGTCGAGGCGATTGGACGACGGCTGGCGAGTCAGGTCGACGAATTGCAAGACATTGCGCGGCTGCGAGGTGGGCAGTCGATCGAGCTTCAGCGGGAACCGACGGACCTCGTTCAGCTCGCCACGCAGGTCGCCGACGAATACCGGCAGACGGCTGAGCACCACACAATCCGGGTCGACGCGGCGACATCCGACCTCATCGGCACGTGGGATGCGCGGCGGCTGGAGCGGGTGCTGGCCAACCTGCTCACCAACGCCATCAAGTACAGCGAGGACGGCGAGATCGTCGTCCGGATCGAACGCGCCGATAGCAAGGACGGCGTGCCGCGAGTGTGCGTTTCGGTTGTGGACCAGGGGGCCGGCATCCCCGCGGCAGATCTGCCGCGAATCTTCGAGCCGTTCCGCCGCGGAGCGAACGTCACTGGCGT
>JBOGUE010000058.1:0-6020 GCA_050695955.1 Thermomicrobiales bacterium
TCGAACCACCGGCCAAGGGCTTATGAGTCCCTTGCTCTGCCTCTGAGCTACGTCGGCCCGCAACGTAGACGCCCAAAATATACCAATTTGCACGTTCGACCGTCAAACGCGCCGAGGGCTCCCCGAAACGCCAGCAGCACGGCCGACGCCACGCTCTCGCGGATGCTAGACTCGATGTCGATTCGATGACCGATGGAGCACAAACGCAACCAATGAGCACCCTTCCTCAGGTAAGTGAAACCAACGATCTCCTTGTTGGGCTCAATCCAGAGCAACAGCGTGCCGTCACGACAACAGAAGGTCCTGTTCTTGTCGTCGCTGGCCCCGGTTCGGGAAAAACGCGGGTGTTGGCACACCGCATCGCCTATTTGATTCGTGAGCGCGGTGTGCTGGCCGACGAGGTCCTCTCGGTGACCTTCACCAACAAGGCCGCCAGCGAAATGCGTGCCCGCATATCCAACCTGTTAGGCGCGTCATCAGTTTCCGGCTTGGTGATGGGCACGTTTCACTCGTTGGGCGTGCGTATCCTGCGCCAGAACCCAGGGATCGTCGCCGACCGTCTTGGCCTCATGCCCAGCTTTTTGATTTACGACGACGCCGATCAGATGACGGCGGCCAAGCAGGCAATAATCGCCATCGATCTCGACCCAAAGCGAGTCGCTCCTCGCCGCATGCTCTCCCGCATTTCCGCGGCAAAGTCGATGCTCTTTGGACCGGATGAATTCGCCAATCAGGTCGAAACATATGATGATGAGGTGGTCGCTCGCGTCTACCGTGAGTATCAGCGCATTCTCTCCAAGGCAAACGCGGTCGACTTCGACGACCTCCTCAATCTGCCGATCCGTCTCTTCGACGCTGCTCCTGGCGTGCTGGAACGGTATCAGCATCGGTTTCGGTACATCCTCGTCGACGAGTACCAAGACACGAACCGGGTACAGTATGTGCTCGTCTCCGCGCTCGCCGAAAAACACCGCAACCTCTTCGTCGTCGGTGACCCCGATCAATCGATTTACGCCTGGCGACAGGCAGATATTCGCAATATCCTCGACTTTGAGCAGGATTATCCCGATGCGCAACGCATCCACCTCGAGCTCAACTACCGCTCGACTCAACGTATCGTTGCCACCGCGGACCGGGTGATCCGCGAAAATAAGCAGCGTATCGATCGCCGTCTCAGAACCGACAACGACGAGGGCGCACGGGTAATGGTGCGCCTCCTCGCCGACCAACGACACGAGGCCCATTTCATCGTCGCCGAGATCCGGCGGTTGATGAATACGACCAGTGTGACGGCAGAGGGCGTCGCGGTGATGTACCGCACCACGGCCCAAAGCAGAGTCCTTGAAGAAGCGTTCCGCATGAACGAGATCCCCTATCGCATCGTCGGCGGCGTCCGCTTCTACGATCGTAAAGAAGTCAAAGACGTCCTCGCGGTTTTGCGTCTGCTCTACAATTCGGCCGACGAAATGAGTCTGAATCGCGTCATCGAAAACATGCCCATCGGCCGCGGGCTCGGGCCAAAGGCGCTCGACGCTGTCCGCGCGTGGGCAGCGCTGCAAGGCCGTCCGCTGCTCGATGGGTTCATCGCCCTAATCGCGCCAGTTGATCAAACCGGCTCGCCGCCCGTGCTGTCTGGCGCGGCTAAGGCGTCCGCTGTCCGAGTCGGCGAGGCATTCGCCTACCTTCGTCGCGTGCAACGGGACTTGACCCTCACTGAGCTCTTCGACGAGATTGTCGAGCAGACCGGATATAAGGCTTCGTTCGACACTGAAAATGAAGAGGAGATGCAGCGTTGGGCAAACGTGCTCGAACTGCGGTCCGACCTGGAGGCGTATGGGATTGTGGCGCCTGAGGAGGCGCTCGCAACATACCTCGAGCAGGTCGCCCTCATTGCTGACATCGACACGATGGACAGCCAGGATCGGGACAAGGTCACGCTGATCACATTACATTCCGCTAAGGGGCTCGAGTTTCCGGTTGTTTTCATATCCGGTGTCGAGGACGGTTTGTTACCGATCAGTCGCGCCATCGAGGCGGAAATCACTGACTCTCTACCGCTCGAGGAGGAGCGTCGGCTGTTTTATGTCGGAATAACCCGCGCCGAAACCCTCCTGTACATCACGTACGCCGGGACCCGAATGCTCTACGGGCGCACGCAATCGAGCACTCCGTCGCGATTTCTCTCGGCGCTGCCAGAGGACCACGTTTCCGGGCTGGATGCGGTCACGTCGCTTACCCGTGGCAACCGGTTGTCGTCATTGCAGAGCCGCGTTCGGCAGGAGATGTCTTCGAGTTACAGTTGGGACGAGCGGAGCCGCTCAGCGACCACCGCGCCGACGCCAACCTCCACGGACCGCTCGTACGTCCAACGGCAACGCGTTTTTCACACGAAGTTCGGCGAGGGTCTCATTACCAAAGTCGTCGATCGAGCGGGTGACCAGGAACTTTCCATCGAGTTCGTGCGTCACGGCAAAAAGGTGATTCTTGCCAGCTTTGGCAACCTCGACATCATCGACGACTAACTGTTTCCACGGACTGTCCGTACACGTTGTACAATCAAGGTGACTGGGATAAGTAGCCCTCAGTGGAAGCGTGAAACGCATGCCGCACGATTCGTCGATCAGGGTTTCGCTGGAGGAAATGGAAAACCAGTTATTGGCGCCGCGCGCGCAGCGTAGTCGCTACGCAACCCGTCGCGTTTCTGAAGAACCGTCTACTATCCGTACCGAGTATCAGCGCGACCGCGACCGCGTGATCCACTCCAAGAGTTTTCGGCGACTGATGCACAAGACGCAGGTCTTTATCGCGCCGTCCGCGGACCACTATCGGACACGAATGACGCACACGCTCGAAGTCACACAGATAGCGCGGACGATCGGGCGGGCGCTACGTTTGAACGAAGATCTGATCGAAGCCATTGGTCTCGGCCACGATCTGGGCCATACGCCGTTCGGGCACGCCGGCGAGACCGCGCTCGCCGACCTACTGCCCGGCTTTCGGCACAATGAACAGAGTTTGCGCGTTGTTGACCGTCTTGAAAAGGGAGGGCTCGGCCTCAATCTGACGAACGACGTGCGAGACGGTATCCTTCGCCATTCCAAGCCATCCGAGGAAATCACCGGTGAGATTGCCGGCCGTCCGGCTTCGCTCGAAGGCGAGGTCGTCAAGATCTCAGACGGCATTGCCTACATCAATCACGACCTCGACGACAGCATCCGGGCCGGCCTCATAAGGGAGAGCGACGTGCCTCGTTCGGTTCACAACGTGCTCGGGACAACCCACGCCCAGCGGATTGATACGCTGGTCCGCGACGTCGTCGGGCACTCATCGGCTACAAATGACACTCAGGGCATTCAAATGTCGGCAGGCGTTCAACATGCCGCCAACGAGCTCCGCCGGTTTCTCTTTCGGAGCGTTTACAACCCGCTGAACGAGCGGCCTGACACACTACGCGCTCAACATGTGGTGCGAGCGCTCTGCGCCCACTTTCTCGAGGATCCGACACGACTGCCAGAGGAGTTCCGCTCGACCGATGAGACCAGCCCGGAACGCGGTGTAGCGGATTATGTCGCGAGTATGACCGATCGATTTGCGCTCGACCTCTTTCAACGTCTGTTCGTCCCCCAGTTCTGGTCGGTCTGAGGAGCAATGATCTCAACCGGCGAGACGCCGGATGGAGCAGCCAATGGCCCGTGATGCCGTCGCCGAGGTTCGCGAGCGCACCGACGTCGCTGACGTTGTATCGCAGTACGTGCAGTTGAAGCGGACCGGGCGCAACTTCAAAGGTCTATGCCCGTTTCATCAGGAGAAGACGCCCTCCTTCGTCGTCTTTCCCGAGTCGGGCAACTTCCATTGCTTCGGTTGCGGCAAGGGAGGCGATGTCTTCACGTTCTACATGGGCGTCGAAAACGCCGACTTCAAGGAAGCGCTCGCCGAACTCGCCCGGCGAGCGGGCGTCCAACTCGACACCATGCCGACCGTTGCACCCGAGGTCGATGCCCACCGGCAGCGACTGATCGACCTCAACGAGACGGCCGCCACGTTTTACGGCAACATCCTGGTCAACAGCGCGATGGGAACAGCGGGCCGGGAACTCGCGGAGCAGCGGGGCCTGACCACGGAGATCGTCGCTCGCTTTCAGCTCGGATTTGCGCCCGACGGGTGGGACAACCTTCTGCACTATCTCGCGACCCGAGGCATCGATCCAGTTCTCGCGGCGGAGGCCGGCCTGCTTCAAACACGAGATTCGGGCGGCTACTACGATCGGTTCCGCAATCGCCTCATCTTTCCGATCCGCAATCGTGATGGAGCGGTCGTCGGGTTTGGGGGACGGGCGCTCGGCGATGCGATGCCGAAGTATCTCAACTCGCCGCAATCGCCGATCTTCGATAAGAGCGCACTCCTGTTTGGACTCGATCTGGCAAAAGAGGAGATTAGGCGGCAAGATCAAGTTGTCATCGTCGAGGGATACATGGACGCCATCGCCGCCCACCAGTTCGGTCACCCGAACGTGGTTGCCGCGATGGGAACCGCGGTCACCGAGTCCCAAATCGCCCTCGTCAAGCGGTTGACGAAACACATTGTGTTGGCACTCGACGCGGACACCGCGGGCCAGATGGCAACGTTGCGAGGCCTGGAAACCGCCCAAGGGGCGCTCGATCACGACCTTGTTCCGATCCCGGATGCACGCGGCGTGATCCATTGGGAGCGCAAGCTCAACGCTGAGATCACCATTGTCGACCTGCCGGAGGGTAAAGATCCTGATGAGTTGCTTCGGCGCACGCCCGATCGGTGGCCGCACATCATCGCGTCGGCGCAACCATTCCTCGACTTTTTCATCGACACGGTTACGGCCGAAGTTCATCTCGACGACGCCCGCGCCAAAACCGAGGCGGTTCAGCGTGCGGCGCCAGTTTTACAGCAGGTCGCCGATCGGATCATACAATCCCATTACGTCGCCCGATTAGCGTCGAAGCTCCGGCTCGATGAACGCGTCGTACTCTCGGAAGTACGTCGAACGTCGATGCGGACATCGGCGTCCGCGCCCGAACCATCGCGCTCTACCCGCCGTCAATCGTCAGCAAGTCAGGAAGATCACTTGATGGCGATCCTTCTGCGACACCGCGCACTCTGTGGAGATGTCATCGCTTCGGTGCCGGAGCAGGATCTTTTGGATGGACGCAACCGTGAGTTGCTTGCCGTATTGCAGGACCGGACGATCCCCGATCTTGCCGGCGAGGTGATACTGGGCGGGTTGGACGAGACGCTTGCACTTCATGGGGAGCGACTGTTGTCGCTGCTCGAAGACACCCCGGCGCAGCTACCCGGTCAGGTGACGCGCGAAGCGCTCCAGGCCTTGGAGCGCCTTGGGCGGGAGCGCTTTTTGTTTCTGATGCGACAACTTCAAGAAGAGATCCGAGCAGCGCAAAGCGACCAAGATAGCGTGTCGTTAACCGAATTGTCGGCCCAGATGTCACAGCTGACAGAGCGTCACCGCGCCTTTAACCCACCGTTGAGTCCGTACTTTCGCGACAGTCGGGATTCATTGGCGACGACGGGCCGGCAGCCGGCTTAGACGTCGAGGCGATAATCGCCCGCAACAGATGTTCGTCGTCTTCGGGCAACACGCTCCGCAGGTCGAGGATAAGCCGGCTAGCCTCGATACGCCCAAAGACTGGCGGGTTGCCGAGACGCAATCGACGAGCGCGCTCCTCCACCTCGGAGTCAACAAGCGCTAGCGCGGCGCTGGCCAGTGTTTGCCCTGGCAGGGATCCGCCGCCAATCGCAGCCTTGGAGTCAATGACAGCCGCGGCGTGTCCTGCCGTGTTTAGATTGGCGCAGAGCAGTTCCGCACGATCGCGAATGGCCTCACTCTCAGCCGCGATCATCCGCCAAACAGGCACTATGCTGAGTGCCTCGCCGCGCGCGTAATGGCGCAGCGTCGCGGCAATTCCCGCGAGGCAAGTCTTGTCGGCCCTGACGGCTCGCGCCAGCGGGTGACGGGCCACGCGCTCGACCCA
>JBOGUE010000059.1:0-12621 GCA_050695955.1 Thermomicrobiales bacterium
CTGCTCGATCGCGCCGACGCCGAGAACGGCGATCGATGGCCGTGCCTGGGCGATCTCGGGCGAAGTCCGCTCGACGTCGATCATCAGCTCAAACCCGCGCTCCCGCCAGCAGACCAGCGCTGTCGAGCGCCTGGCGCACGCGCGCTCGGTCAGCATCGTCGATCGCGAGCAGCGGCGGGCGGACGGTGACGTCGTCGATCACGCCCAGCATGTGGAGCGCGACCTTGGTGCGGGCGCGGTAGTTGGGCACCGGCTGGGCAAAGATGACGTCGGCCAGCGGCTGTACGATCGCGGAGAGGCGGAACGCCTCATCCCAGTCGCGGCGCAGGGCGGCGTCGATCATCTGGACCTGAAGGTCGGCCGCGAGTGTGCCGAACCCGATCAGCGCTCCTTCCGCGCCGAGTACGAATGAGTGACAGATGAAGTTGTCGTTGCCGGTCAGGAGGGTGATCCGGCGGGGCGCCTGCTCCAGCATCGACCGCATTTGGACGAACTTCATCGCGTCAAAGGAGGCTTCCTTGATGGCGACGACCGTGTCGATCGTCAGCAACCGCGCCATCGCCTCGGGCGTGTATTCGACGCCGCCGAGCGCGGGCTGAAGCTGGAAGAGGATCTGCGGCAGATCGACGGCGTTGGCGACGGCCCGGTGATATTCATAGGGAATGTCCGGGAAGAGCGGCCGGCCGTAATAGGCGGGGATCGGGAACATCAGCATCGCGTCGGCGCCGGCGGCCTGGGCGTCCCGCGCCTGGTCGACCGCGGCGGCGGTGTACGGTCCGCCGATGCCGGCCACGATCGCCACCCGGCCGCGAGCGGTCTCGACTGCTGTTTCCAGCACCTCGCGCCGTTCCTCGCGCGCGAGATGCGGTCCCTCGCCGGTGTCGGCGTTGATTGCCAGTCCCACCGGCCTTTGATCGATCAGCCAATCGAGATACCGGGCGAAGGCGGGCAAGTTCGGCCGCGCGTCCGGCGTCATAGGCAGGACAACGGCCGGGATCAGCCCGTGTAGGTTGAGCGTCGTCATCGTTCCCTCCGGTTGCTGTCGGGCAAGGGCATGTTCCCTCCCCGTCATGCTGAGGCGGCGCCGAAGCATCCCCCGGCGAAGCCGCGTCGTCCTAAGCGGCGATGCGCTTCGCGCGGGGATGCTTCGCCTGCGGGCTCAGCATGACGGAGGAGAAGGGTACCGCAGGCGCCTAGATGGATGCCTATGGGCCGGTCCACGATGCCGCCCGGCGTTCCCATCCTGATCACGCGCTTTCTTACTGGTTTGCCAGCGCCTCCTGGTACTCCTGGCGCACCTGATCGCCGCCACGGCTGCGCCAATCGCTGACCATCTGGTCCCAGGCGCTCATGTCGTCGCGGCCGGTGACGACGGAGACCGTCGTATCTGTCACCAACTGCTCGAGTTGGGCGCCACTCTCCGTTGCGGTCGCCGAATAGAGCGGCTGCGCCGGGTCCGGAATGCCGATCGCCAGAAGTTGCTCCTGGTATTGTTGCATATACTCCGCCTGGCCCGGCACGTCGTAGAAGGCGACCGGCGGTGGGTTCGTCAACCCAGCCAGAATGCCTTGCGGTCCGGAGAGGACGCCGATCTCCTGCTTACCCTCATCCGTCAGTTGGATCGTGCCGGTGTCATCAATCGTGTGGTGGACACCTTCCAGCCCGTAGGAGTTGAAGAGCCACTGCTCGCTGCCGAACGGGGCGGCGAGGTAGTCGAGAATGCGTAACAGCTCCTCCAGCCGTGCTTCGTCCTGGGCCGCCTTGGCCGAGATGGACGTGAAGCCGAAGAAGCCGCGCGACTGGTGGTAGGTGGCTTGGCCGCCGTCGTGGCCCATTGGCACGACGCCCGTCACCAGGGCATCCGGGTTGATCTGCTGGACCTGCGATCGCCGCCCCTGACTGCCAAGGAAGTTGATGATACCAATTGTCGTCGAGCCGACCGTGCCGGCATTGAAGAGATCGGTGCCCTGCGCGCTGGTTAATGTCAGGGAGTCGGGGTGGAAAGCGCCCGCCTCCCACAGGCGGCGTGCGTAGTCGATCGCCATCTTGTACTCCTCGGTCTCGACCGAGGCGGTCATCGTGCCGTCGTCGTTGACCCGCCACCCGTTGGGCGCGCGGAAGACCTGGATCAGAAAGTCGTTGAGGTTGAAGCCATCGCCCATCATCCCGTAGGTATCGGTGTTCCCGTTGCCGTCGGGATCGTTCTTGGACATCGCTTCCATCAGGCTGAAGAGGGCATCCGCATGCTGGGGAGCGGGCGTGCCGAGCGCATCGGCCCAATCCTGCCGCCAGATCATGACGTCGTTGCCGAGGAAGCGCGGGCGCGGCACACCGTAGATCTTGCCGTTGATGGCGACGTTCTTCCACGTCTGCTCGGGAATGGCAGCGAGGTTTTTGTACTTCTGCAAGTTCTCGCCGGTCAGGTGGGGCGTCAGGTCGGCAAAGGCTCCCTGGAGGATCGTCTCGATGATCGAGGAGGGCGGGGTGAGGAAAACGAAGTCGGGCAGGTCGCCGCCCGCCATCGTCGCCGCCAATCGCTCTTCGTAGTTCGGGCGGGGAGCAAAGATCGGCTCGTAGCTCTCGACGCCGAGCCGTTTCTCCAGTTCTTGCCAGTACTGATTGTCGTCACGCCCCGGCAGCGGCGGGTCGTAGGTCACGACGAGCGCGGTGACCTTGCCGCCGTCGGCCGGCGTGCCCTCGTAGGCTGGGTATGGCGCCGGCAGCGTCGTGTAGGCGTCCGGCACGCCGGGGACCTGAGAGACGATGCGCCCTTCGATAGCGGGCGGCGTGGCGTCCTGGGCGGCGGCAAGGCGCGGCATCCCAACGACCAGCGATCCGGCCGCCGCTCCGGCGCCTGCCCGCAGCAAGGCACGCCGGGAGTAGGTTGCCACCGTCAGGTGCGAACGCCGTGTGCTTCCTGGGCGAATCTGTTCGTCGCGCATCGTGGATCTCCTCCTCCGCGGTTGTCTCACCGCGTCATTCCAGCGAGCATCGCCCGATGCTCCGCGCCGTCGTTGGACCGGCGCCACGTCGCCACCCTGGGCGGGTTACCCCTTGATGGCGCCGGTCAGCACGCCCTTCGTGAAGTATTTTTGCAGCAGCGGGTAGACCAGCAGGATTGGCACGGTCGCCACCACCAGCACCGCCATCTGGATCGTCTGTGGCGGCGGCAGCGGCTGATTCATCTCACGCGTCTCGCTCACCAGCGGCGACCCCAGCAGCACGTACTGTCTGAGGACCAGTTGAATCGGCCATTTCCGCGGGTCGTTGAGGTAGAGGGTGGCGGCGAAGAAGTCGTTCCAGAGGGCGACGCCGTAGAAGAGTGCGATCACCGCCAGCACCGCCTTGCTCAGCGGCAGGACGATGTTCCACAGGATGCGCAGATCGTTCGCCCCGTCGATCCGCGCGCTGTCGAGCAGCTCCTGTGGGATGTTCATGAAGAAGTTGCGGAGGACGACGAGATTGAACGCGCTGATCAGCCCCGGCAGGACGAGCGAGGCGTAGGTGTCGAGCATGTTCAGCTCTTTGACGACCAGGTAGCGGGGAATCAGGCCGGGGCTGAACAAGAGGGTGAAGAGGACGACGATCAGCACGAAGCGACTCCCGCGGACCCCGCCGGGACCGGTCCGCGTCAGCGCGTAGGCCATCGTCACGGTCGCCAGCAGTTTCAACGCCGTGCCGATGGTCGTGATGCCAATGCTGACGATCAGCGCCTGGGTGATGATGTCGCCGCGCAGGATCGTGCGGTAGGCGTCGAGGGTGGGATGTCCGGGGAAGATGATCAGGCCGCCGCCGATCACGTCCCGGTATGACGAGAAACTGACCGCGATGACGTAGATGAACGGGAAGATCATGACAACGGCGATGACGACGAGCACGAGCGCCTTGATCGCCTGGACGACTGGATGCGGCGGCTCTTGCCATGGCGGGCGCTGATTCGCCGCGCGTCGCCGTGTCAGCAGCGCGGCTACGCCGCCAACGCCCATGAGCCGATCCCGCTCGCCGCCGGCGCCCGGCGCTGTTGCCGCCATCAGAACGCACCTTCCTGGCCGAACCACTTGGCGATCCGGTTGGCGGAGAAGACCAGCATCGTGCCGACGACGGTTTTGACCAGCCCGACCGCCGCCGCGAAGCCCCAATCGCCGCCCTGTACGCCTCGGAAATAGACGAACGTGTCGAGGACTTCCGCGGACTCCGGCCCGACCGCGTTGCGTTGCAGGAACATCTGCTCGAACCCGGTATCGAGAATGTTCCCGAGGCGAAGAATCAAGAGGAGGATCGTGATCGGCAGCAGGCCCGGCAGCGTGATGTCCCGCAGCCGGCGCCACCCCTTCGCGCCATCGATCGCGGCTGCCTCGTAGAGTTCCATCTCGATCTTGGTCAGGGCGGCGAGATAGATGATGGTGCCCCAGCCAATGTCCTTCCAGATGACCTGGAGGACGACGAGCGGATTGAAGAAGTCCGGGTTGGTCATGATGTTGACGGTCGGCCAACCCTGCTCCTGCAGGAATTGGTTGAGGAGCCCGCCACCGCCAAGCAACTGGTACCAAAGGGATATGATGATGACCCAAGAGAGAAAATGGGGAAGGTAGACGATCGACTGGATGGCGCGTTTGACGCCCTCGCTCATGATGCTATTGAGCAGCAAGGCGAGGGCAATCGGCATCGGGAAATAGAAGATCAATTGCAGGAGGCTGATCTCCAACGTATTACGCAAGGCGATGCCGAGGGTCGGGTCCGTGAAGAGGTTTCGGAAGTTCTCGAGTCCGACCCACGGCGAATCGCGAAAACCAAGAAACGGCGAATAGTCTTGGAAGGCGATGACGTTGCCGACGAAGGGCAGATAGTGAAAGAGGACGAAGTAGACGATGCCCGGCAGCATCAGCAGATACATCCAGCGGTCGCGCCAGAGACGGCGACCGCGTGCCGCGGCGCGAGGTGTGGCGATGGGTGGGCGGCGAGTGCGGTCCGCGGAACGCGCCGCCGGTGCGAGCCTCATCTTGCGCCTCAAGAACCGCCTCTCACAACGCGCGATCGAAGGAGAGAAAGGACCGCTACGGTCACGTGTACTAGGTACACTAGTACTATCACCGAGATCGGAGGATGTCAAGACGTCATTCGAGAAATCCCCGTTGCGGTCTTGACGGATTGACCCTACACCGCTAATCTCAGTACACCTAGTACACGCGCATTGGAAATCCTCGGTCGGTCCGCCCGCCGACCTGGCGCGAGCACGAAAGGAGATGGGTCGCCGTGTCAGGAGAAGGATCGCTGCGCCTGGCGTTCTCGACGCTCACGTGCCCGGCTTGGAGCATGGAACAGGTCGTCGAGGCGGCCAACTCCTGCGGTTATCAGGGCGTCGAATTGCGTGCCCTCGGCGGCGAGATTCTCGATGCCTCGATGCCGCCCGCCGAACGCCGGCGCATCAAGCGCCTCGCCGATGATGCCGGCATCGCGATCTGTTGCGTCGACTGCTCCGTGCGGCTTGCCTCAGGGGGTGAACCGGACGTGGTCGCCCGCGAGTTGTTCGGCTTCCTCGAGTTAGCACGCGAATGGGAATCGCCGCTGGTCCGCGTGTTCCCCGGTCCCTGGCCATCGGCAAATACCCAAGATCAGGTCATGGACGCGATGGTCGCCATTCTCGACCGCACGCTGCCGGCCGCGGAGCGGCTCGGCGTTGCCGTCGCCTTGGAAACCCACGATAGCTTCGCCAGCGCGATCCTCGTCGGCGAGTTACTCGCGCGCGTACCGCATCATGCCTTCGGCGCCCTTTGGGACATCTACCAACCGCATCTGCTGGGCGAAACGCCGCATCAGGTCTTTGCCGCGCTGGGCCATCGCATCCTGCACGTGCACTTCAAAGACGCGCGGCGGATTGGGGAGATGCCCAACGGCTGGCAGTTGGCGCCTCTGGGAGCAGGAGATCTGCCCGTGCGCGCGATCCTGGACGGGTTGCGCCACCGTGGCTACGACGGCTGGCTCTCGGTCGAGTGGCCGAAGCTGTGGCATCCAGAGCTGGCCGAGCCGGAAGACGTATTGCCGCAACACGCGGAGGTGCTGCGCGGTTGGCTGAATGCGTCCACGAATCAGGAAGGGTAGAGGCACGATGCAAATTGGCTTTATGTCGTCGGTTTCGCCACGGTGGGATCTCGACCAATTGATCGCGGCCGCGCGCGCGCATGGCTACGAAGCGATTGAGATTCGAGTCGAATGGGGTCACGCGGTGGGAATCGAGCTTGATAGCTCGCGGGAGGCCCGCCGGGACGCGCGTCAGAAGCTCGCGGATGGGGGCGTGGCGCTCTGCTGCCTCGCTCTCGGCACGCGGTTCGCGCGAGCCACGGCGGCGGAACGAGACGCGAGTGTCGAGCAGGTGGCGCGCTACGCGGAGCTGGCGGCCGATCTCGGCGCGCCGTTGATGCGCGTCTTCGGGGGACCGGTGCCGGAAGGCACGACCGTCGCGGAGTTGCGCGACGCGGCGGCGGGGGCGCTCGGCAGGGCGGCACGCATGGCGGCCGATGTTGGCGTGACGCCTTGCCTGGAAACGCACGACGACTTCAGGGACCCCGCCGACGTCGCCTATGTCGTCGAGATGGCCGGGCATCACAACGTCGGTATCGTCTGGCACGCGACGCATCACCTTCGCCTCGGCATACCGGTTGTCGAGGGATATCGCGCGCTGCGCCCGTGGATTCGCCACGTCCACGTCAACGAGGGCGCTCGCCCGCACGACCCGGAGAACACTATCGCCCCGGCTATCTTCGGCGAGGGTGATGGCAACGTGGCGGAGGTCGTCCGCGTCCTCAAGGAGGACGATTATCAGGGCGTTGTCTGCTGGGAGTGGCTGAATGGTCGTCGCGGCGAATACGTCGACCCCAGCGTGTACCTTGAGCAAAACGCCGAGCGGCTGCGCGAGTACGCGGCGAACGAGTAGGGCATGTTCCGTCATGCTGAGCCCGCGGGCGAAGCATCCCCCGGCGAAGCCGTCTCGTCGTCTGTCGCCGCTGCGCTTCGCGCGGGGATGCTTCGATGCCTCAGCATGACGGAACGGCGGTGCCGGACGACGCGGGCAGACACGATCTAGAGCGGGAGGAAATCCAGGCGATGGGACAACGGCTGCGTATCGGCATGATCGGCTGCGGCGAAATCGCCGTCCGCACGGCGAAGGGGGTTGCGGCATCCGAACATGGCGCGCACGTCATGGTCATGGACGTCAACGAGGGTGTCGCCGCCGACCTCGGCCGGACCCTGGGCGTCCCGTCCACGACGCGTGTCGAGGAGCTTTTGGCCAACCCGGACGTCGATGCGGTCTACATCGCGGTGCCACATCATCTGCACGCCCCGCTCACGTTACAGGCGTTCGCCGCGGGCAAGCACGTCCTGGTCGAAAAACCGATTGCGACGACGCTCGAAGATGCCGGCACGATGATCGCCGCGGCGCGGCGGGCCGGGTGCGTGCTCTCGGTCGCCTACGACGGACAAGTCAACCCCGAGGCCCAGCGCCTCCAGGCGCTGATTGCGAACGGCGCGATCGGCAAGGTTGTCGGCAGCCGCATCGTCTACCGCGGAGACAAACCGGAATCGTATTGGCATGGTGGCTTCACCGGCCGCATCCAGACGGACTGGCGCACCTCCAAGGCGAAGGCCGGCGGTGGCGTGATGATCATGAACACGATCCACGACCTGAACACGATGCGCTTCGTCACCGGCCTCGAAGTGACTCGGATCTCCTGCGAGTACGAGACCTACCTTACCTCGGTTGAGGTTGAGGACTTTATTGCCGCGACCTACCGGTACGACAACGGGGCCATCGGCACACTCGAAGCCGGCTCCGCGATTCGCGGCAAGGATCCCCTAGGGGAACGGAACCGCATTTACGGCGAACGCGGCCAGATCATCTTCTCCAACCCGGCGCGCATCTTCCTGACAGTTGCAACCGGCGAATATGAGGCGGGAGTCTGGCACAATCTGATCGGCGGCGACGAGGACAAAGAACAAAGCCGGACGCGCATTGTCGATGGCTTCGCGGCGGCAGCGCTCGCCGGTGGAACGCCGCCGGTGACAGGAGAAGACGGTTGGGCTGGGCTGGCCATCGCGCTGGCGGCCTATCAAGCGGGCGTGGAGCACCGGGCGGTCGCCGTGGCCGCCGGCAATTGATCCTGAGGGCATCTCGCGTGGAGCTAGCAGCCGACAAGCAAGGACCCGAACAACCTTTGCGGGCGCCGGTGCGCTTCGCCATCATCGGGGCGGGGAATATCGCCGGGGTGCATGCGCGCGCCATGGCCGACCTTACTGACGCGCGGGTGGCGGTCGTCTGCGCCCGTTCGGAGGACGCCGGGCGCGCACTGGCGGCGCAGTGTGGCGCGGACTGGACGCCTGAATACCACGAAGCCGTCTCCCGGCCCGATGTTGATGCGGTGTGCGTCTGCACGCCCAGCGGCGCCCATGGCGAGGTCGCGATCGCGGCGGCGCGGGCCGGCAAGCACATACTGGTTGAGAAACCGCTGGAAATCACCCTTGACCGGATCGACGCGGTCATCGCCGCGGCCGACGAGGCCGTCGTGAAACTCGGGTGCGTCTTGCCCTCGCGCTTCATGCGCGGCGTCGCGCTCGCCAAGGCGGCTATCCAAGACGGCAGGCTGGGCAAGATCACGCTGGCGACGGCGTCGGTTCCCTGGTATCGCTCTCAGGCGTACTACGACACGGGCGGCTGGCGCGGCACGTGGGCGCTCGATGGCGGAGGCGCGCTGATGAACCAATCGATCCACACCATCGATCTCTTGCAGTGGTTCGTCGGTCCAGTTGACCGTGTCTCCGGCGAGGTGGCGACGCTCAGCCATCGGATGGAGACGGAAGACACCGCCGCGGCCATTCTCTCGCTGCGATCCGGAGGGATCGGCGTTGTCCGCGCCGGCACCGGCTGTTGGCCTGGCGACCGCTCACGCATTGACCGCCACGGCGACCGGGGCACGATCTCACTGGAGGATGGGCGAATCGTCGTCTGGCGCCTCATGGACGCCGCGCCGGGTGAGGAGGTGCAGATGATCGGACTTGAGGCGCCGCCGGGCAGCGGCGCCCAAGACCCCATGGGGATCACGGCGGATCGGCACCGGGCGCTGATCGCGGATCTGATCGATGCGATTTACGATGACCGGTCGCCGGCCGTGAGCGGCGACGACTCACGTCACGCCGTCGAGATCATCCGCGCCATCTATGCCTCATCACGGCACGGACGGCTCGTTGCCCTGCCGCTGGCAGAGGAGGCGTTAGGGCTTAGGCGTTAGGCGTTAGGAGAATGACAGAATCCCTAACGCCTAACGCCTAACGCCACAGATACCAAGGAGTCGTAGGCGATGTGGGTAGCAGGACGTCTCGTCGAGAGCGGCGAATCGGTCCGGGTGACGATTGACGGTGCGCGGATTACCTGCATTGAAATCGTTGATCGCGCGCCCGACATCTGGATTGCGCCGGGACTCATCGACATGCAAGTCAACGGCTATGCGGGGCACGACGTCAATGCGCCGGATGTGACGGCAGAGGACATCGATGGGCTGACGCGAGTGATGTGGCAGCTCGGCGTGACCGCATACTGCCCGACCATCATCACCAACTCCGAGGAGCAGATCAACCGTAGCTTGCGAGCGATCACCGAGGCGCGCCTGCAGGATCCTCTGGTGGCGCGATCGATCCCCTGCATCCACGTCGAGGGACCGCACATTTCGGCCGAGGACGGGCCACGCGGCGCGCATCCTCGCACGCATGTCCGACCGCCGGATGTGCGTGAATACGGCCGGTGGCAAGAGGCTGCTGGTGGCCACATCGGGCTGATCACCCTGTCGCCGGAGTACCCGGAAGCAATGGCGTATATCCGTGCGGTGACAGCGGACGGCGTTGTCGCCGGCATCGGCCACACGGGCGCGACTGCCGATCAGATTCGCGCCGCCGTCCACGCCGGCGCCCGCCTCTCGACGCACCTGGGCAACGGCGCTCATGACCAGCTCCGCCGCCACCCCAACTACCTGTGGGAGCAATTGGCGGAGGATCGTCTCATCGCCACCTTCATCTTTGACGGACATCATCTCCCGGACTCGGTGATGAAAACGGCGCTCCGCGCCAAGGGCGTTGATCGGACGATACTGATTAGCGACTCCGTCGCCCTCACTGGTTTGCCGCGCGGTGTCTACGAGCGTGCGGACGGCTCCCGTGTCGAGCTCCTGCCGTCGGGGAAGCTGAACCTCTTCGGCACGCCTTACCTCGCCGGTTCGACCGCAACGCTTGCGGTCTGTGTAGCAAATGCCGTGCGCATCGCCGGGGCCAGCCTGGCGGAAGCTATCCGCATGGCGAGCGCCAATCCGATTCGACTCCTCGGCCTTGAGGGACCCCATCGGCGCGGCACGATTCGAGTCGGCGTGCCGGCCGATCTGACGCTCTTTCGCCACGATCCGGCAACCAGCGAGATCAGCCCTCATGTCACGATTGTCGGCGGGGAGATGGTGTATCGTGCCGACGCGACGTAGCGCACCGGTCGGCTGATGGGAGGTCTGGTGGGAGCGACCGTCGTCCAGTCGAACAACGGCCCGCGCTACGAATTGGTGCGTCAGGACCTTCTGGCACGTATTCGGCGTGGCGACTACAACCCGGGCGACCGCTTGCCGTCCGAAAACCAGATCTGCGCCGAATATGGCGTCAGCGTGACGACTGCCCGGCGGGCGCTGCAGGAATTAGTCAGGGACGGCGTGGTCTTTCGCCAGGCCGGCGTGGGCACCATGGTCGCCCCGCGACTGCGCCAGATGCGCCTCGCCCTGGTCTCGATCGGCTACTTGGGCGGCTCACTGCGACCCTCCTCGGCAGCGATCGGCGATCTCATCGCTGGTGTTGGCGAATGCGCGTGGGAGCGCGATGCCTATTTCAGCATGACCGGGCTGCACGAAGATGAGGCGACGACGCATCTGCGGAATGTGGTGCGAGATCGCGCCACGGACGGCGTGCTCCTCCGCATCGGGGGCAATGTCCGCGCGGAGTATCTGGACATTCTTGAGGCCGGCAAAATGCCCTACGTCGTGATCAAGCGACACCTCCCTGGGCGCGAACACAACTGCGTTGTCCCTGACGACGTCATGGGGGGCTGGCTGGCAACGAAGCATCTACTCGACCTCGGCCACCGCCGCATCGCGTTCGTTTCGGCCAGGCCGGTGCTGACGTCGAGCCAAGAACGGCTTGCGGGCTACCAAAAGGCGCTGGCTCAGCGCGGCATGGCGGCCGATGAATCCCTGATCCGCGCCGACCTCCCGGACTTCCAGCCCACCACCGGCTACGGCGAGGTGATGGAGTTGCTCAAAGGACCGAATCCGCCCGCAGCCCTGTTCGTAGCCAGCGATACGCTCGCGCTCGGCGGTTATGACGCGATCCGAGATGCCGGGCTGCGGATCGGCGCGGATGTGGCGGTGGTCGGCTACGACGACATCTCGACGGTCGAGCGGCTCACGCCGCCGTTGACCACCGTGCGCATCTCGCATTTCGACTTTGGCCGGCTTAGTACCGAATTGCTGATCGACCTGCTCGACGGGCAGGTCTTCGCCCCGGTTCGCCGAGTTATCCCACCGGCTCTCGTCGTACGCGAATCGGCAGGGGAAGGCGGCCCAGTTCGTTCCGAGGATGTAGCGCGCGGCGAGCTTCTAGTGGACGGACGGCTTGCCAGGCAGACGGTAGCCATCGCCGGAGCCGACAGCCCTGCTCGTCGGGCCATTGTCGATCGGATCGGCGCCGAGGGCGGGCAGACGATCGCAGCCAGCCATGTCACCACGCCGCCACCGCCGAAGACGCGGACGATCGTGTCGGTCACTGACCTCGGCGGAGCGGTCTCCGGGTTCGATGAGCTGATGGCCACGGCACGCGCGGCGGCTCACCATCTCGAAGCGCACGGAGGCGGCCATCTGCTGCTCGTCGTGGCGCTCGAACGGTCGGCGGGTCGGGGCGCAATCGACCGCGTTGCGGCACGTGCCGGTGTCGCCGCCGTGATCGGCGCCGTCGCGGGTGACCAATCGCGGCCGAATGTGCGCGTCAACGCGGTGCTTCACACGGCCGGCGAGACCGACGTCGAACGGCGCCTGGGGCACCTCGCCGCGACCGTCGTATTCTTGGCGTCAAGCGAAGCGCAGTTGGTCAATGGAGAGACCATCAGCCTGCATTGACCCACCTGCTGCCGGACGCGGCTCTAATGTGCGATTGATTCCCGCTGCTGGCGGATTCGCCAGGTTGCACCGCGAAGCGGTTGACGCATCCTGTGCCGGCATGGCCCTGGCTGACATCATCGCGCGTTGAACGCGTGGTTTCAGGGGAGGTTGGACCTCTTGCGGACGGGATCCAGGGCTTGAAACCGGTGTAGTACGCCCGACAGGGCGCGAACTTGTGGCCTCGTGCTCTGGAGGCGCCGGCGCCCAAATCCGGAGGTGTTTGACCCTCAGCCCCTCGGCCGGTTTCGTCCTGCCCACCTGCCCAGCGGCGGCCACCGGCGTAGCGCTGATGGTATCCGGTCGTGACGCGCGCGCTCCCGTCAGGTGCGCTCGTGGGCGAGCGCTGGCCCGGACCTGAGGCGCGGGCGTCGCGCGTCATCCGCGCGGTGGG
>JBOGUE010000060.1:0-8662 GCA_050695955.1 Thermomicrobiales bacterium
GTCGTCTCCAGCGCGTCCCGCGGCTCCGTTTGCCCAAAGGCAATGCTCTGCAGCATCTGGGATAGCGCGGACGACACCTTGGCGTAGTCAGGGAACGCGTCCATAAAGGACGCGTTGGTCACACTGGTGACCCACGTATCCAATCCTGGTGTGTCTTTGACATACGCAAAGTCAGCCGTGTCTCGATGGCCGGTCAGAAATCCAGCCTGCTCGGTCCGCAGCTCGGCCAGGGGACGACTCGCCAGGAAACCGACATAGAGCGCGGCCTCGACGGCCGCGTCCGACCGCGCGTTGACCACGAGGTTGTTGGAGTAAGCCAGCGTGGTCGGCTCAGGACCAGTTGCCCAGGGTCCGGCTTGCCAGTTCGTGACGACGTCGGCCGTGTGTATCAGCGGAATGCCCCACGGCCCGAAGCTCATCATGGCGGCGTCGCCGTTTTGGAACTGGTGGTTCGGATCGGCGCCGAAGGCCGGATCGCTGATTTCCAGGCTGTAGATCGTGTCGTAGTAGAACTGGAGGGCCGCCAAAGCTTCGGAGCTATCGAGCGCCAGGGTCTCGCCGTTGTCTGTGTAGATCGACCCACCGTACGAGCGGACCAGGTGAGAAAACTGGATCGTGTCCCACGTTTCGTGGTTGTAGCGCCATTCATGACCGGACCGGACCCATCGACCGCCGTCTTGCCGCGCCGTCGCCTGTCCAGCAGCGATGAACTCGTCAACGGTTGTCGGAAACTCCGAGATGCCGGACTCCTGCAAGTAGTCCATGTTCGCGACGTTGAGCAGGACGGTGAGATCCTCCGGAATGGCGTAGACGACTCCGTCGAAGGTGAACTTGTCGAGCACCCCTGGGACGAACTGTGCCGTGAGGTCCTCGCCGGTCGCCTCTTGATAGAGGGTGCTGAGCGGGGCGAGCAAGCCATCCGCGACGTACCGGGCGATGTTCCAGTCGCCAACGCGAAAGACATCGGGTGCATCGTTCGCGGCAAACGCCGTGAGGAGAAGCTGTGGATAGTCCGCACCCGGCTTCTGCTGGTAGTCGACCGAGATCTCCGGATACTGCTGGGTGAACTGTTCGATGGCCGTCTTGTACATCTCCACGGCCGGATCGAAGATATGCCCCCAGAAGACAATCTCCCGCGCCTCCTGACGTCGAGTAAGCGCACTGGGTGTCCTGCCGTAACCAGTGTGCGCCGAAGCCGCGGCTGGAATCGTGAGACTAGCGACAGCCGCTGGCGTTGCCTGCAACAATCGCCGACGAGTCATCGTGGAAGACATTGCCTACCTCCGCTTGTCGTACCGATCGCACACGGCGCCATAGGGTAGGTGTGCGGCGTGCCGCATACGTCAAGGTCTGGTGAACGTGACGCACTGACAAACAAACCTGCTGGACGAAGGGGATCGAACGCCGGCACTCTACAAGTGAGCTAGTCACTTGTCAAGAGACATCGTGTGATGATTTGTGACCGGAACCGCGCCAGACGCTTCGTTCTGATCGTGACACAATGCAATTGCGATCTCGGCCCAACCGCGAAGGCATCTTGGCTGCCCGCTGAAGGCAAATGTGAGTCAAATGGTGGGGCGTGATTGACGCTTGACGCCTCGAAAGGGGGCCGCCGCTGAAGTTCGTCGATATCTGGGCGACGACCGTGACGGCGCCGCTGGCAGCGCCGTTGCAGCACAGCAACGGCGCGCACTGGGCCGGTTCGTTCGCACGATCGTCGAGGTCGAAGCCGACAAGGGAGGCGTCTATCCGCCGGACGACGGCCTGGCGTGCTATCAGGCAATCGCCGCCGCATTTCCCGGACGACCTAATCGCCGGCGGCAAGCTGCCCTATCGCGACGGCCGCATTCGCGTGCCGGCTGCCCCCAGACCCCCGGATGGGGCGTTTGCCTCGACCCCGAAAAGGTGCGAGAGTTCGCGGCGCTCTACGAGGAACTTGGGAGGTACACCGACGATCGCGACCCCGGCCGGCCGGATGAGTACGCCGTGGCGACTAACGAGCGGCGGGCCGACCCATCGGTGAGCGTGACGCCACGTTTGAGGTAATCGTCTGGAATAGGTGTTGCGACCGGAAAGGATGACCATATGCAGCCAATCCTCCCCCTCGACCGGGCGAGCATCTTCATCGACCGGACCATCGGTGAGCCGCGTTTGAGCCACCCCGAAGGGGTCGCCGTCGACCGCGATGGCAACGTCTGGTGCGGTGGCGACCGCGGCGAGATCTACCGGATCAACCCCGACGGCTCCTCGCTCGAAGTCGTCGCCTCGACCGGTGGATTCACCCTGGGCATGGCCTTCGATGGCCAAGGCCGGCTCTATACCTGCGACAGCGGCCACGCCGCCGTCTTCCGTCTCGATCCGGCCACCGGCGCGCTCGACCTGTTCGCTACCGGCGGCGACTCATCCTTCACCTCCCCGAACTACCCCGTCGTCGACGTCGCCCGCAACTGCCTCTACATCTCCGACCCCCGTGGCAGCACCGAGGGAAAGGGCCTCTGGCGCTTCGATCTCGACACTGGCGGCGGTGGACCGTGGTATCGCGGACCGTTGACCTTCGCTAACGGCCTGGCGCTTTCGCCCGACCGCGACACGCTCTACGTCGTGGAGACCTTCGCTAGCCGCGTCTGCCGCATCCCGATCAACGCCGACGGCTCGCCAGGCGAAGCGGAGGTCTTCGTCGACGGCATCGAGCGGCTGCCAGACGGCCTGGCCTTCGACGTCGAGGGCAACCTCTACATCAGTTGCTACGAGCCGTCCCGCCTCTTCCGCGCGCGACCGGACGGCATGCTCGACCTCCTGATCGACGACCCGGACGCGCACACGTTCTGCCATCCCACGAACAGCGCCTTCCGCGGCCCCGACCTCTTCACCGCCAACCTCGGCCGCTGGCACATCACCCGGATCGACGTCGGCATCGAGGGGGCGCCGTTGCCATAGGAATGCCCCGCTCCGTCGTAGGGGAGGGACGTCGGCATCAAGAGGAAGGAACCATGCCCGAACCGATCGACGATTTTGCGCGGTGGAATATGACGACGATTCGCAACTCCCTCATCACGGGAACCGCGGGGGAAGAGATCCAGGCCGGTCCAGTCAGCGTCCGCGTCAGCGACCTGCCGCTCTTTCGCCAGGAACAGGACGGCAGGCTCTGGCAAGCAATCCGGCTCTGGGTGCGGTCGGATACCGATGCCGGGACGGTCACGTTTCGCGCCATCCAGGGCGGAACGGTGCTGGCCGAACAGACGACGGCAATCGCGGGCGGGGAGCATTCACTCCATCTCTTTGTGCCGGAGGTCGACGCGACAACGCGGTTTGCCGTCGGCGTCTCCGGGGAGGGATTTGACCCGACGCTGGCGGCGATCGAGGTCCGGCCGCAGCGAAAGTGGACCGTCCACCTCATCCACCAATCGCATTTCGACCACGGCTACACCGACCCCCAGGCGGTCGTGATGGAGCAGCACCTGGCCTACCTCGACGCCGCGTTGCGCATCGCCGAGTCCACCGACGCCTTCCCCGACGACGCCAAGTTCCGCTGGAACGTCGAAGTTACTTACCCACTCCAGCATTGGCTGGCGGCACGACCGGCTGCCATTCGTGACGAGTTCATTCGGCGCGTCAAGGAAGGTCGCATCGAGGTCAATGCGCTCTCCTTCTCGATGCACACCGAGGCCTACTCGGTCGACGAATTGGCGCGGCAGCTCTGGTTCGCTGACGAATTTCGGGAGCAGTACGACCTCCCGATCGTCTCCGCGATGCAGACCGACGTACCGGGCGCAACCATCGGCCTCTTGCATCTCCTCGTCGACGCCGGCGTCCGCTCCTTCTCGGTGGCGCACAACTACGCTGGGCGCTCGCAGCCCTATCTCGTCGGTGGCCAGGCGCTGACGCGACCCTTCTGGTGGCAAGCCGCGAACGGTCAACGACTCCTCGTCTGGTACACCGACACGCCGCACGGCGTCGCCTACATGGAAGGGAACCTGACTGGACTGGCCGAGGACGTCGAGACGGCGACGGCGACGTTGCCCGAGTACCTCAACGCGCTGGCGCAGCGCCCATACCCATTCGGTAAGGAAGCATTCGGGTGGGGCGACCTCCCGGCGGGGCAGGAAGTCGTCAAACAACCCTATCCGCATGACATTCTTCACCTGCGGATCCAAAGCGTCATCGCCGACAACGCGCCGCCCAGCCCGCTCATCCCCGAGATCGTCAAACAGTGGAACGAACAGTGGGCCCATCCGAAGCTCCGTATGGCGACGAACCGCGAGTTCTTCGCGCTGGCCGAGGAGCGACTCGGTGACCGGATCGAGACGCACCACGGCGACTGGACCGACTGGTGGGCGGACGGGATCGGTTCCGCCGCCCGTGCCCTCGGTCGCGGCCGGGTGGCGCAGGGCGCGATCCGCACCGCGCAGACCATGCACGCTCTGGCGGACCACGTGAGCGGCGAATCGAACCCCGCCGGGGCAGCGGCAATTGACCGGGTCTACGACGATCTGGCGCTCTTCGACGAGCACACCTGGGGCGCCGGCAACCCGTGGCAGAACCGGCTGGAGAAGTTCGCCGCGGGCGAGCTCCAGTGGGAAAAGAAGATCGGCTACGCCCACGACGCATTCGACGCCGGTAACGCGCTGCTGAGCGCCGGCGCATCGCGCCTGGCCCACGCCCTGGCGACGCGACGCGACGCGCTGGCAGCGATCGCGGTCTTCAACCCGAGCGCCTGCAGTCGATCCGACGTGGTCCGAACCTTTGTGCCGGATGCGCTGGTCAGGTTGGGGCAGGACGTCTCGGTGGTCGATGCCGGCAGCGGCGCGGTCGTGCCGCACGTCGTCGAGCGGCAAGACCATCCCAACTTCCGCGCCCGCGGTCAATGGCTGACCTTCACCGCGCGGGACGTGCCGCCGGTCGGGTACGCCCGCTTTGATCTCGTCGCCGCCTCACCTGCCGAAGATGACGCGCCGGCTCCGGACACGACCGTCATGGAGAACGACCACTACCGCGTCGTCGTCGATCCGATGAGCGGTGTAGTGGCTGAGTTGCTCGACAAGGCGACCGGCCGCTCGCTGATCGATGCGGACGCCCGGTTCGGCTTCAACCAATACATTTACGACCGCTACGCGACGGCAGCGGGCTTCAACCATCTCTCGGGCCGGCTGCAAGACCAGAATCTGGCCTTCCTCGGATCGCGCTCGCTCGCCGGCTACGGCGTAATCACGGGCAGATCCTCGACGCCGGTGGCGGACCAAATCACCGTCCGCCTCGCCGGGGACGGCTGCGAGTGGGTTGAGACGACCTACACCCTGCCTCGCGACGTCAAGCGACTCGACGTCACCAACCGGCTGCAGAAGATCGCGACGCCAGAGAAGGAGAGCGTCTACTTCGCCTTCCCCTTCGCCGTCGCCGACCCAGCGCCACTGATCGAGATCACCGGCGGTGTGACCTCAAACGCGGCGCCCCACGTCCCCGGCTCGGCCGATCACTTCCGCGCGATGCGCCATTGGGTTGCCTTGCGCGACGAAGGCGCGACGGCCGCCTGGGCGACCCTGGAAGCGCCGCTGGTCGAGTTTGGCAACATCGCCCTGCCCTATCTGCCCTTCCCAAAAACGGTCCTCCGCGGCAGCACCGGACCATCCGTCATCTACTCCTGGGCCCTCAACAACATCTGGGATACCAATTTTCCGTCGCAACAGGGCGGGGAGATGACCTTCCGCTACAGCGTCGCGAGCGGAGGACCGGGCGATGCCCGCGCCCTCGGCCAGCGCACCGCCGCGTCGCTCTCCGCACCGCTCATCGGCCTCTGTTGTCCCAGCCCCACCACTGGCACGTCGAGCGATCTGCCAACGCGCGGCAGCTTCTGCGCCGTCGAGCCGACCAGCGTCGAGTTGACCCACATCGCGCCGTCGCGTCATGGCGCCGGACTCGTCATCTACCTGCACGCAACCGCGGACGAAGCAGTCGATGCCCGGATCGACTTTGGCTTGCTGCCGGTGACGACCGCGCGGCGTGGCGATTTCCTGGAGCGGCAGCAACAAGACATCCCGCTGGACGGTCGCGTGGCGCAATTCACGGTTGCGGCGGGAACATATATGACGGTTGTGGTCGAGTTGGCGTAGTCGCCGGGGTGGCGAAACGGCCCCCTATCCCCCCAACCCCCTTTCCCTCGCGGTCGGGGGAAAGGGGGAGCCGCCGTCGCACTGGAGCGCGTGCTCCCCTCCCTCGTCGTCGGGCCGGGTACCCGCTGGGTGGCGGTTGGGGGAGGGGGCCGTCCTTGCGCCGTCAGAGCCGCCCTACTCCTCCATTCGCCCCGCCACGACCTCTCGCACCTCCGTCAGATGCCGGTGCATGCGATCGCGAGCGATGGCGCCGGTTCGATTCCGGATCGCGGCGTAGATACGACGGTGGTCGCGATGGTCGCGGTCGCGGGCATTGTAGAGGGAGAGGATGGCGAACTGTTCCGAAGAGTAAATCTCGATCAGCGATTCCATCACTTGGGCCAATACCTGGTTGCGGGACGAGCGCGCGATCGCCGCGTGAAAGGCCATGTTGGTCTTGCCGAGCAGGTTGTCATGGCCGACGAGCTGCTCCTCCGCCAAGAGGAGCAGTCGTTCGAGATTGGCCAAGTCATCGTCCGCGGCGCGCTCAGCGGCGAGTTCGGCGAGCTGAGGTTCGATCATCAAGCGCGCATCCAACAGATCGAGAATCGTGTGGTCTGCCAGGTCGCCGTTGCGCGCGTGCGGGTTGGCGAACATGAGGCGTTCGTGGTCGCGCCGGACGTAGATGCCGGAGCCGTGGCGGATGTCGATCACACCCGTCGCCTGCAGGCGGCGCAACGCCTCGCGCAGTGTCGGCGTGGCGACTGAAAAGGTGGCGGCGAGCGCTTTCGCGGGCGGCAACCGGTCGCCCGGCGCAAGGTCATCCCGGCGGATCAATTCGACGATCTGCTGGGCGAGGTAGCTCGTCAGGTCTGGCCGCGTTCCTGTGGTGGACATCTACCCACGATCCTGACTCTAGGCGGGCGGCGTGCAATCGGTACGAAAGATCTAGAGACTTGATCTTTTCGCTGGCTCACTCTACGGAGTTGCCCTGTGTCTGTCAATTGACGCCCAATCGCGGGCTGTTGACAGGCTAGTCCGGAGTTCCTATCATGGCGCGGACGCACGATTGGGCGAAGTAATCTGATCTCTTTCACGTGGCCGCGCTGGCACTCCGGCCATTCGCCCATCGGGCGTCACACCCTGACGAGTCGTATTCCACGTGAGGAGGAGTCGTCCCATGGCACGGGCACAGGTCGGTTCCCGGTTCGGTGGTCGCGGCTATTCGCGCCGCCAGGTTGTCCAGGGTGCGGGCGCGGGTGCGCTCGGACTCTCGCTCGCCGCGTTCGGCGGAGCCACGCGCTTCGGCAGCGTCCCAGGAGTCGCGGCGCAGGACGCCACGATCCAGCTCTTCCACGATAAAGCGAATTGGGACACGTTCTACCAGCAAATGGGCGAGCTCGCGGAAAGCGCCGGCGGCCCGGCCGTCGAAACGGTGCCCTACAGCAACACCACCAGCTACCAGCAGACGATCCAGTCTTCCCTCCCGACCGACGATGTGCCGAGCGTTTTCACCTGGTGGTCGGGTTACCGCATGGAGGCGCTTTACCAGGAAGGAAGCCTGCTCGACGTTAGCGCCCTCTGGCAGGAGGCGATCGCGGCGGGGAACTTGCCAGAAACCCTGGCCACCGCCTTCACCTTCGAAGACAAGCAGTGGGGCATGCCGAACCACGTCTCCCACTGGCCGGTCTTCTACAACAAGACCGTTTTTGACGCGAACTCGCTCGCCGTTCCCACCACCTGGGACGAGCTCATGGCCGCCGCCGAAACCCTGAAGGGCGCGGGCGTCACACCGTTCTACGCCACGGTCGACGGCCGCTGGCCCGCCTTCATCTGGTTCGAGGACCTGCTCATCCGCACCGATCCCGACTTCTACGAGGCGTTGATGCGAGGCGAAGAGTCGTATACCGACCCGCTCGTCGTCGGCGTGATGGAAGTCTGGAAAGAGATGTTTGACAAGGAGTACTTCTCGGCCCTCGATCTGCCGATGGACACCGGGGCTGCCCCCATGTTCGCAAACGGCGAGATCGCCATGGTCCTGAATGGCACCTGGCTCAACCAGAGTTTCGTCACGAACGGCATGACGCCGGGCGAGGACTACGGCGTCTTCATCCTGCCGAACGTGAACCCGGACCTGCAGGAGAAGGTGATCATCTTCGAGACCGGTCCCTTCCTGGTCCCGTCGAACGTCGAGAACCCGGAGGCGGCCCAGGCGTTCCTGACTTGGTGGGTCTCGCCCGAGGCGCAGACCGAGTGGAGCAAGCTGCTGCAAGACGTGCCGTCGAACCCGCAAGCGACGAGCGAGAGTCCGGTCCTCTCCGACCTCGTGACGCAGATCGACGAAGGTGGCTACCGCCTGATCCAACGCTACTGGGAGGCGACGCCGCCGCAGATCGTCGAGAATGCCGTCGATGAGCTCGGCCGTTTCATGCTCAACACCGGCGAGTACATGAGCGTTCTCGAAACGATCCAGAGCCTCGCCGAAGCGGAATGGAGCAACCGGGGGTAGCGTATCGGGCAGCACCCGTCCGCCGGTCGTAGGGGAGGGACCTGCGCCCTCCCCGTCGGGCGTAGCC
>JBOGUE010000061.1:0-5573 GCA_050695955.1 Thermomicrobiales bacterium
CCCCTACACGACGGCGGACGTGACAGGCGATGCCCATGTCGAAAGGACGCACGACATAACGAGAGGTGCAATGATCCGTGCACTCCGGCCGCGGCGACCATTCGCCGGTGATCTCGGCGCGCCGCGCGCTGGGACCCGGCGGCGGGCAGTTGGCATGCGGCAGCACACCTACCTGCTGATGCTCGTGCCCGGCCTGGCGATGTACCTGGTCTTCATCATCTGGCCATTCATCAACAGCATCCGCATCAGCTTCTACGATTGGAGCGGCCTGGGACCGATGGACAACTTCGTCGGCCTCGGCAACTACCGCCGCATCTTCAACCAGTCGCCGATCGACCGGCAATTCAACAACGCGCTGGAGAACACCGCGCTCGTCTTCGTCCTGAGCACGGTGATGGCCACGTTCGTCGGGCTCATCTTCGCGCTGATCCTCAGCCGCAAGGTCCGGGGCGCCCGCACCTATCAGGCGCTCTATTTCATGCCGAACACCCTCTCGGTCGTCGTCATCGGCTTCCTCTGGAACTTGCTCCTCAATCCGCAGTTCGGCGCGGTCAACGCGGTGCTGCGCGGCGTCGGACTCGATTCGCTGGCGCGGCCCTGGCTGGGCGACGCCAACCTTGCCCTCCCCGCGATCGTCGCGGTCGGCGCTTGGGCGAACCTCGGCTTCCCGCTGCTGATCTTTCTCGCCGCCATCCTTGGCATCCCCTCCGATCTGATGGAGGCCGCCCGGCTCGACGGCGCCAACGAGGTGCGGGTGATCGCCTCGATCGTCCTGCCGCTCCTCTGGCCGACGATGATCACCCTGATCGCCCTCAACTTCATCTCCGCGATCAACTCCTTCGAGTTGATCTTCGCCATGGAAGGCGCCGAGGGCGGACCCTTCTTCGCCACCGACGTGCTCGGCACGCTCTTCTACCGGATGGCCTTCGGCGGGGCCGGGAGGACGTACGCAGGGGTCGGACTGGGCGCGGCGGCCGCGCTCGCCACGCTGATGCTCCTCATCGTGCTACCCGTGTCGGCCCTGGTCATCATCTTCCAACGGAGGGCGTCCCATGAGTATTAGACCGGCGAGCCTCGGCGGGACACCCCGACGGCCCAAGCTCAGTCTCCGGCTCGTCGCCGCCGGCCTCATCCAGCTCGTCCTCCTGACCTATGCCGGCATCGTCCTCTATCCGATCCTGATCATGCTCGTCTCCTCGCTGAAGACGACCGGCGAGATCTTCCAGAGCCCGCTCGATCTCATCCCGGACTCCCTGCGCTTCAGCAACTATTCCCAGGCGTGGAACCAGGCCAACTTCGAGGTCTATTTCCGCAACAGTCTCTTCGTCGGCGCCGTCTCGGTCTTCATCATCCTCTTCTTTGGGTCGATGGCCGCCTACGTCCTCGCCCGCTACCCCTTCCGCGGCAACCGGCTCATCTATCTCCTCTTCCTGGCCGGTTTCATGAGCCCGGAGCGGCTGGCGATCGTGCCGCTCTTCATCATGATGCGCGACCTGCGGCTGCTCGACACGCTCTGGTCGCTGATCTGCGTCTACGTCGCCGGCGGCATGCCCTTCACCATTTTCCTCTTGGTGAACTTCTTTCGGCACATCCCGCGCGACCTCGAAGACGCGGCGGTGATCGACGGCGCTGGGCCGTTCCAGATCTACTACCAGATCATGTTGCCGCTGGTCCGGCCTGCCCTGGCGACGGTCGGCCTCTTCCACTTCCTCAACGTCTGGAACGACTTCTTCTTCCCGCTCATCTTCATCCGCTCGGAAGAGCTGCGCACCATTCCGCTCGGCATCAGCACTTTCTTTGGCGAGTACTCGAACGACTGGTCGCTCCTCTTCGCGGGATTGAGCATCTCGATCGTGCCGGTGATCGTCGTCTACGTCCTCGCCTCCAAGCAGTTCATCTCCGGCCTCACCGCGGGCGCCATCAAATGACGCTGGGAGTATCAATCGACCGGATCATGCAGGCCGGGATCGCGGACGGCGTCTTTCCGGGCGGCGTCGTACTGGTGCGCCACCGGGGCGACGTCGTCCTGCACCGCGCCTACGGCCATGCGGTGTTGTACGCGGACGCCCACACCCGCGCCGCCGATCCGATCCCCACCACCCTCGATACCGTCTACGACCTCGCCTCGCTGACGAAGCTCTTCACCGCGACATGCGTGATGACACTCGTCGAGGCGGGCCTGGTGCGGTTGGACGACCCGATAGCGATGCACGTCCCGCCGTTTGCGGCCAACGGCAAGGAGGAGATCACCGTTCGCCATCTACTGACCCACACGGCCGGGCTGCCCTACGTCCGGCTCTGGGAGGTCGCCGCATCCTCGGATGAACGGATCGCGCACGCCATGGCGGTGACGCCGGAAGCTCCGCCCGGCACGATCTACACCTATCACGACACCAACTTCATCGTCCTCGGCCGGCTGATCGAGGAGATCACCCACCAACACCTGGACCGGGCGCTGGCCGAGCGCGTCCTCGCTCCGTTGGGGCTGGCGCACACCTGCTATTGCCCACCGGAGGAGACGAGACAAACCGTCGCGGCGACCGAGGACGCCGCCGCCGTCGGCCGGGGCATGGTCCGCGACGAGGTCCACGACGAGAACGCGTGGTCGCTGGGAGGCGTCGCCGGTCACGCGGGTCTCTTCGGCTCGGCCACCGACATCGGTGTCTTCGGCCAAGTATTTCTCGATGTCGGATTATCTTCGTTCGTATTATCCAATGCCGTCGGAATGCTCGCGGCCGAGTCCGTCGCCGAGATGACCCGCGATCAGATCGGCGCGCTGGGCAATCGCGGCCTGGGTTGGCAACTCGACGAGCCGTCGCACATGGGCCGCCTGGCGTCGCCCGCCACCTTCGGCCACACCGGGTTCACGGGCACGTCACTCGTGATCGACCCAGATCGCCAAATCGTGATGGTCCTGCTGACCAACCGCGTCCACCCAACTCGCACCGGCCCCGACGTCTACGCGGTCCGACGGGCGGTGGCGGACGCCATCGCGGATTCAGTAGATCTAGATTTCGAGGAGAAGGCATGCTAACTGGACTTGACGTCTTACTGAAGCAGGGCTTGCCGGAACTCACCGGAAAGCGGGTAGGGCTGATCACCAACCACACCGGCACGGACCGCGATTTCCGGCTGGCGGCGGATTTGCTGCACGCGGCCGCGGGATTCGAGCTGATCGCGCTCTTCGGCCCGGAGCACGGCCTCCTCGGAGAGGCCCAAGCCGGGGCCAAGGTCGACGCCGCGCTCGACAAGCGCACCGGCGTACCGGTCTACAGCCTCTACGGCGAGACCGAGGCCCCCACGGCGGAGATGCTGGCCGGGATCGACGTCCTGGTCTTCGACATGATCGACATCGGCGCCCGCTTCACCACCTATATCTCGACCATGGCCAACAGCCAGGAAGCGGCCGCGACCGCCGGCCTCGGCTTCGTCGTGCTCGATCGCCCGAATCCCGCCAACGGCCGCGACGTCGCCGGGAACATGCTCGACCCCGCCTTTAACTCCTTCGTCGGCATCCACCCGATGCCGATCCGTCACGGTCTCACCGTCGGCGAGCTGGCAACTCTGATCGCGGCCGAACGAGGTTGGCCCGCCCCCACCGTCGTGCCGATGCAGGGCTGGCGGCGGGAATGGTGGTACGACGAAACCGGACTGCCCTGGATTCAACCGTCGCCGAATCTCCCGACCCTCGATTCCGTGGTCGTCTACCTCGGCGCCTGCCTGATCGAAGGCACCAACCTCTCCGAAGGCCGCGGCACCACCCGTCCGTTCGAGTACATCGGCGCGCCCTGGCTTGACCCGTTCGCGCTGACAGACGCACTCGACGCCCGCTCCCTGCCCGGCGTCGCCTTCCGTCCCGCCTACTTCATGCCCACCTTTTCCAAGCACGCTGGCGTCGCCTGCGGCGGCATCCAGGTCCACATCCTCGACCGCGACGCGATGCGACCAGTCGAGCTCGGCATCCACCTCATCGACGTCGTGCGCCGCCTCGACCCCGCCTCCTTCGCCTGGCGCCAGTACGCCGGCAAGGGCTACCCTCTCGACCGCCTGCTCGGCAGCGACCGCCCCCGCCGCGCCTTCGACGACGGCGCCACCGCCGCCGAGGTGATGGCAACCTGGGCCGACGAATCCCGCGCCTTCGAGGACCGCCGCCGCCCGTACTTGCTGTACTGATGCCAGTCCCCGCATGAGACGAACCGTGTAGGGGCGATGCGTGCCTGCGACACGCGGGCGTAGCAAGCAGCGCCCCTACAGACGACGGACCGCCTTCGGGCAATCGCGAACCTTCTGAGGAACGGGTAGGAAATCGTCCATGAAAACAGGACTCGAACGTCTCCTCACGCACGGCTTGCCCCAAGCCGCGGGACAGCGCGCCGGCCTCATCACCAACCACACTGGCTTCGACCACAACTTGAGACGAAACGTGGACTTACTGCGAGACCGTAACGACTTCAAGCTCACCGCGCTCTTCAGCCCCGAGCACGGATTGTGGGGAGAGATTCAAGCAGGCGTCCACGTCGACGGGCAGACCGACGCCCGCTCCGGCCTGCCGGTCCACAGCCTCTACGGGGAAACCCATCAACCAACACCGGCGATGCTATACGACCTCGACCTGCTGATCTTCGATATCCAGGACTTGGGCGTGCGCTTCGCCACCCGTCTTGCGATCATGGTCGGCGGGCAGGAAGCGGCCGCCCGCGCGGGCATCGCCTTCGTCGTGCTCGACCGGCCCAACCCGATTTCCGGCCTCTTGGTCGAAGGGCCAATCCTCGACCCCGCCTTCATCTCACTCGTCGGCTGCCACCCAATCCCGCTCCGGCACGGGATGACGCTGGGCGAGCTTGCCCGCCTCGTCGCCGCCGAACGCGGCTGGCCGGAACCACTTGTCATCCCCATAGAGGGGTGGCAGCGCGACCACTGGTTCGACCAGACCGGCTGGCCTTGGGTGCCGCCCTCCCCCAATCTGCCCACGCTCGATTCCCTCACCGTCTATCCAGGCGCCTGCCTGATCGAAGGCGCCAACCTCTCCGAAGGCCGCGGCACCACCCGTCCGTTCGAGTACGCCGGCGCACCCTGGATCGACCCGTTCGCCCTCGCGGCCGAACTGACGCAACGGCACATTCTAGGCTTCGCCTTCCGCCCCGCCTACTTCACGCCGGCCTTCTCCAAACACGCCGGAGCCGTCTGCGGCGGCGTGCAGGTCCATATCACCGACCGCGCCGCCGCCCGCCCCGTGGCGATGGGCATCCACCTGCTGCACGTGCTGCACCAACTGAGCAACGGCGCGCTCGCATGGCGCGTCCGCGCGGATGGACGCCACGCGATCGACCTGTTGTATGGCAGCGACCGGTTGCGACTGGCATTGGATGGCGGGGCGGACATCACGGATCTGATGGCCGAGGCGGACGACCAAGCGCGAGGATTCGAGGACCGGAGACACCCACATCTGTTATACGCGTAGGGCTGGACCGGGTGCCCGCTGGGCGATGTCAACTGCTCCAACAATGACTGCGGTTGCGTGCGCCGCGCGGGGCTGAAGACCCCACGCTGACTCCCATAAGCCGGCTGCAGAC
>JBOGUE010000062.1:0-3538 GCA_050695955.1 Thermomicrobiales bacterium
ACCACAGGCGTTGGGTCATTGATTCGGCGTGCTGTTTGGGCTTCACAGCTAGATGTCCAGATACGCGAAGAGCGCGGCAAGCGCCGCGCTCCGTGCATGTCAGGTGCTGCCGGGCTTAGGCCCGCTCCTCGGCGTTGCCAGTGGTCACTTCAGGCTCCACGGCGGCCACTGGTGCTTCATCGATGACCTGAGGAGCTTCCACGACCCGCGCCGCGGCCACGGCCTTCGACTTAGTGGCATCCGGTCGCCGGCGCTCGGCGATACGAGCCGCGCGTCCGGTCCGCCCGCGAAGATAGTAGAGCTTGGCACGTCGCACTCGACCGTGCCGCGTGACTTCGATCTTGTCGATGCGCGGCGAGTGGATGAGGAAGGTCCGTTCCACGCCGATGCCATGTGACGCGATGCGGCGGACGGTAAAGTTTTCGTTGATGCCCCCGGCTCGGCGACGAATGACGACGCCCTCGAAGACCTGGATGCGCTCTCGATTGCCTTCGACGACTTTGGCGTGAACTCGGACGTTGTCCCCGGGCCCAAAATAGGGAACTTCGTCCTTGAATTGTTCGGCTTCAAGCGAGCGAATAAGCTGGGCGACCATGCTCTCGTTCCCTTCGTCAGCGCACGGCGCGACCGCTTGCAGGGAAGGCCGCACCATCAATAGAGCTCAAAGACACACACAAAGAACCACCCGTGCAAGACGGGCACCGGCGGAGTCTACCACACGTAATCACGACTCGGCAGCTACTCTCGGCGATCAGTGTTACTTGAGAACCTCGAGCACCTCGGCCGCGACCTCGTACCGGCCAAAGGACGGCATGATGTACACGCCCTGCGCGTGGGGCTTGAGTTCGACGAGCAAATCTTGCGCCATCTTGACACCTTCACGCCGCCCACCGGGACCCGCGCGTCGCATGCGGTCGCGGGCGTCGTCCGTCAACGTGATGCCGGGCACTTCATTGTGCAGAAACTCGGCGTGTTTCGAACTCTGCAATGGCAAGATCCCGATCAAGACCGGGACAGAGATCTCGCCGCCATAGGCTTCCAGAAAACGGGTCCACACCGCGCGATCGTAGATCGGCTGGGTCATCACGAAGTTTGCGCCGGCATCGATCTTCGCGCGGAGTCGTCGCGTTTCGTCCTCCAGATCATCTCTGTTCGGGTCGACAGCACAGGCAATCGTGAAGCTGGCCATGCGGCCGATCGACGCGCCCGCGGAGTCGACGCCCTCATTCAGCTTGCGCAGAATGCGAATCAGTCCCGGCGAATCGACGTCGTAGACCGCGGAGGAATCGGGGTAGTCGCCGAGACTCGGCGGGTCGCCCCTAAGGGCCAGGATGTTTCGTACGCCGAATGCGTGGGCGCCAAGCAACTCCGATTGCAGACCCATCAACGAGCGATCGCGCGTCGTGAAGTGGACAATCGTCTCAACCCCGACATGATGCTGGATAAGATAGCACATGGTGAGCGCGCTCATCCGCACTCGTGCCATCGGCGAGTCGGCGACATTGATCGCATCGACACCGGCTTCCTTCAGCAGCCGGGCACCGTCGAGCGCCTTGGTTGGATTGAGTCCTTTCGGTGGATCGATCTCGACACTGACCAAGAACTTTTGCCCCAGTTTTTGAGCGACCTCGGTCGGTCCCTCGGCAGCAATCAATTCTAAGGTCGCCTGCTTTGGCGGTCGCGGACGTACCGGAATCGTCGCGGCCGGCTTGTGACCATTCTGCAGATCGATTGTGTCGATCGTGCTCCGCATGGCCTGGATATGGTCGGGCGTCGTGCCGCAACAACCGCCGATGAGTCGCACGCCGTGGCGGGCGGCGGCTTCCGCAAACTGGCCGAAGTATTCGGGCGAGCTTGGGTAGATGAGACGTCCGCCCACATGCGACGGCCAACCGGCGTTGGGTAGGCAGGCGAGTGACGGGCCGTCGTCGCCGCGTTCCGAGATCAAACGGCGCATCTTATCGAGCACAGGGAGCAGACGCTGTGGGCCGACCGAGCAGTTGCCGCCGATGACGGCAACGCCGAGGTCGCAGAGTGCCGAGACGACCTGGCCGACATCGTTGCCGGCGATAGTCTGGCCGTCTTCAGCGAAAGTCATGAGGGCTACGATTGGGAGATCGGTCGCTTCCTTTGCGGCGCGGATAGCCTCGGTCATCTCGGCGAGATTACCCATCGTTTCGATGATCAACAGGTCGACTCCGCCTTCGAGCAAGGCGTCGATCTGTTCGCGGAAGGCGACGCGGATCGCCGCTGCCTCAACGGTGCCGAAGGGCGCCATCGTTCGTTGCGTTGGTCCAATGGAGCCGGCGACAAGCGCGGGTCGACCACAGATTTCGCGCTCTTCGCGCGCCAACTTGACTCCCCGCCGATTGATGGCGTGGACTTTGTCGGCGAGACCGAACGGTTCGAGTCGGAACCGGTTGGCGCCAAAGGTATTCGTCTCGACGATGTCGGCTCCTGCCGTCAGGTAAGCGCGGTGGACGGCAGAGACGACCTCGGGGCGCGAGAGGTTAAGCGCATCGAAGCAGTCGTCGAGGGAGATACCCGCCGCATAGAGCATCGTGCCCATCGCCCCGTCTGCCAGCAGGACGCCAGTCGCCAATCGTTCGGTGAGGGGATGGGTCACGGTGATTGCTCCTCGGCTCAAATGTGGCCGCCCGCGTAGACAACGTTTGGCAACGTAGGATACGTCGCAACCCGGCGCACGTGCGAACGCATTGACCCTCGACAAGAAGGCGATGCTCAATTGACGGCTCTTACCGGGTGCGGATACATTCGACCGAACAAGGAGCCGTTTTGGCGGGCACTGCAATAGGATCCATCGCCTTGCCAAACAGTATGCGTTGGGGTGGCCGCGCCACGTGACGTCGAGAGCGTGTCCGTTTCCATGTCAGTGTCAGAGACCTTGACCGGCTCAAGCCCGCGGCTACCCATTGCCTTTCCGGCCGGTCAGCGCGGCCCCGTGATGGCGATCGGGGGGGCGGAAGACAAACTAGACGACAAGATCATCCTTTCGACCTTTACCCAAATCGCCGGCGGGACGTCCGCGCGCATCGCGATCGTGCCGACGGCGTCATCCATCGAAGCCGCCGGCGAACGGTACAAGGCAATCTTTTTGAGCATGGGAGTCGACCAGGCCGACGTCATCTACATCGGCAATCGCGAAGACGCGAACAGTGAAGATCCGGTCGAGATTCTGGAGGAGGCAACTGGTATCTTCCTCACCGGTGGCAACCAGATGCGATTGGCCTCGATAGTGGGCGGTACGCGCACGGCGCAGCTCGTCCGTGAACGGAATGAGGCCGGCGCCATTGTCGCTGGGACGAGCGCGGGCGCGTCCATCCTGTCCTCTCACATGGTCGCCTATGGTGCGAGTGGCCCAACCCCAAAGATGCGCATGGCGCATATGATCGCCGGCTTCGGGCTTGTTTCCGAATTGATCATCGATCAGCATTTTCAGCAACGCGAGCGCATCGGTCGGTTACTTTCGCTTGTGGCGTCGAATCCCGGACTGCTTGGTGTCGGCATCGATGAAGAC
>JBOGUE010000063.1:0-6812 GCA_050695955.1 Thermomicrobiales bacterium
GGTTGGAACGGGATGAGCGAGGGCCAAGAGGCGCTCGCCGGCTACTACGCGATGGTGCCTGCCATGGCGGGCGGCGCGGCGCGGTTGGCTTTGCAGGATTTGCGTCCAGCACGTGTTGGCGTCGGCAGCGGCGAGAGCCGGGTGGGGGTCAACCGGCGCGAGATCGCACCGGATGGTCGACCGCTGACCGGCGTCAACCCTGACGGCGTCATCGACCCGGAGGTGTTCGTCGTCCGCATCGACGACCGCGATCAACAGCCGTTGGCCGCCATCGTCGGCTACACCATGCACCCGACGACGATGGGGCCGACAAACCGGTTGGTCAGCCCCGACTGGCCTGGGCATCTGAAACGTACGGTCGAAAAGATCACCGGCGCCACCTGCCTCTTCGCCCAGGGCGCCACCGGCAATGTCGGTCCCGGTCCGGACGGATTCACCGACGACCTCCGGGTGATCCGGCGGCTCGGCGCGGAGATCGGCTGCGAGGCGGCGCGCGTTTATCTCGGCGTTCAACTGCCACCCGTCCGCCACCGGCACGAGCGCGCCTGGGAGTCGGGCGCGCCACTCGGCAAATGGATCGCGGAGCCGGTTGACGAGCCCGCACCAGTCGTTCGCACGAGCAGCGCCACCATCAACCTGCCGCTGATCCAGCAGCCGCCGGTCGCGGAGGCGGCGACAACGGTGGCCTCCGCGGAAAAGTATCTCAACGACCTGAGGACAGCCGGTGCGTCATCCGCCGAGATCGAAGCCGCTACCTTCGTCGCCAAGCGCGCGAACATGGCCGCCGCTCGCGCCCGTCTCTACGGCGGCCGGGAAACCTTTCCCGCCGAACTCCATCTCTTGCAAATCGGTCCTGCCCTCTTCGCGGGAACGGAAGGCGAACCATTCTGCGAGATCGGTCTGGCGATCAAAGAACGATCGCCCTTCGCGTCCACCTGGTTCGGCGGCTACACCGGGGGTTGGGCCGGGTACATCCCCACCGCCGATGACTATCCGAAGCTCGGTTACGAGGTCGAAACGTCGCCGTTTGCACCGGACGCCGCGCAGCGGCTGATCGACGAGACGGTGACCGCATTGGAGAAGTTCGCTGCAACATCGTAGGGGCGCACACGTGGAGGTTCGCAGGTCATGCCAGAAGTCGACGCCAACGCCGTTCAACAGGAGTATCGCTACGAAAAACTGACCTGGCCGGAAATCAACGAAGCGGTGCGCCAAGAGAAGGTCGTCGTCTTACCGGTCGGCTCGGTGGAGCAACACGGTCATCACCTGCCGCTCGACGTCGATTTTCGCTGCGCGACGACGATCTGCCTGGCCGCGGGAGAACGGGCGCCGGCCGACATGCTGGTGATGCCGCCGGTCAATTATGGTTATTGCCACCACGTCATGGACTTCCCCGGCACGATCAACGTCGAGCCGACGACCTTCGTCAACCTGCTCGTCGACATCACGCGCTCGGTCGCCTACCACGGCTTCAAGAAAATCGTTCTCGTCAACGGTCACGGCTCGAATATGCCGCTCGTCGAGCAGGCCGGACGCCAGACGAACCTCCAGACCGACGCCATCTGTTGCACGCTTGGTTGGTGGCACCTGGTGACCGACTACTGGAACTCGATTCGCGAGTCGGGCCGCGGGGGATGCGCCCACGCCTGCGAACTGGAGACCTCCGTCTACCTCCATATGGATGAAGCCGGAGTACGAAAAGACCGTATCAAAGGCGCGCTACCGGACTACATGACCAAGATCCCCGGTGGCGAGGAGTGGCAATACGTCGATCTCACGATGGGCACGGGGCCGGCGGCGATCATCAGTTGGACGTCGAGCTATTCCGAGACCGGCTCCTTCGGCGCCCCGGAGCTGGCGACCGCCGAGAAGGGAAAGTTGGTCTTCGACCACGCGGCGGACCGTTTGGCGGCGATGGTGAAGTGGTTGCGCGAACGCCCAATCGAGGGTCGGCGCGAACACCATACGACGGCGCCAACCCGTAGCTTGCCGTTCGGGTTCTGAGGAGACGGTTCCTACGGCACGATCACCGGCGTGGCGCGAGGTACATCAACCCCCACCGGCTCCCACCCGAACTGGTGGGAGAGGTCGCGGGCGGTGGTGAGGACATCCGGGGCCAGTTCCTCGACCCGTTGCTGGGTGAAGCGTGGGGAGGGGCCGGTGAGGCTGATGGCGAAAAGGGGAGATCCACCGGCGCCGAGGACAGCGACGCCAAGGCAACGGACACCAATCGAGTCCTCTTCGTTGTCGATGCTGTAGCCGCGCTCACGGGTCTCTTGGATTTCTTCGAGAAAGGCATCCGGGTTGGTGATCCGCTCCGGCGCGGTGCGGCCCGTGGCCTGGCGCAGGTAGCGCTCGACGGCCGCGTCTGGGCTGGCGGCGAGGAGCGCCTTGCCCAGGCCGGTGACGTGCGGCACCGCCCGGCTGCCGACCCTCGAACTGATCCCCACCCGTTCCGGGCTCTCCACCTTGTCGATATGCACGACCTCGAAGCCGTCGAGCACCCCCAGATGGACGGTTTCGCGGGAGAGACGGGAGAGCCGGTCGAGCACCGGGCGAACCTCAAGAATGAAGCTGCGCGACTGGCTGGCGACGTGCGCCAGCGCCAGGAACTTCAAACTAAGGCGGTAGCTCGCGGTACCTGCCGGCTTCTCGATCCAGCCGCGGTAGATGAGCGCGTTGAGCAAGCGGTGGGTCGTGGTGCGATTGATGCCCAACAGCTCGGCGATGGCCCGTGCCGAGAGCGGGTCCGGGTGGCGCAGCAGCAACTCCACGACGAGCAGCGCCTTGTCGACCGACAGTAACGTCGCCTGGTCGTCTAACCCGCCGGTGACCCGGCCATTCGATTGCGGCTGAAGTTGAGCCACGTCGTATACCTTCGTCGCCATCGCCTCGTCATGCTACGGTGCGGCGGCGGATCGCGTCAAATGTGGTGGCATCGGGCGGGAATCACGCCGCTTCACTGGCGGTTCTATGCCGCGCGCGCATCGCGCACGATCTCGACCAAACGCTTCGCCCGCTCTGCGATCGTGCCCCAATCTCCGGCGGCGACGGTTTTCGCGTCGACCAGATTCGAGCCCAAGGCGACCGCAACGGCGCCGGCGCGAATGAAGTCGGCCGCATTGTCGAAGCCGACGCCACCGGTCGGCACGAGCTTGACCTGTGGCAGGGGCCCATGGACGTCTTTCAAGTAGCGCGGTCCACCGACTGAGGCCGGAAAGACCTTGACCACGTCGGCTCCTGCCTCCCAGGCGGTGAGGATCTCGGTCGGCGTGAAGGCGCCGATGACGGTTGGAATGCCATACCGGTTGCAGAGCGCAATCGTCTTCAGGTTCAGCGTCGGGGTGACGACGAACTGCGCGCCGGCCAGGATGGCCGTCCTTGCCGTCTCCGGGTCGAGCACCGTTCCCGCGCCGACGACGGCGGTAGCGCCGACGGCCGAGCGCACCTCTTCGATCACCCGCCCGGCGAGGGGATTCGTAAACGTGAACTCGACGCCCCGGATGCCGCCCCGCACCAACGCCTCGGTGAGCCGCGCCGCCGCCGACAGATCGTCCAACCGGACGATCGCCACCGCCCCATCCGCCTCGATCTCCTCCATCACCGTCATACGTGTCCGTTCCTCCTCTACGTCGCCGGCAAGAGCCTCATCGACCACATTGTCAGGGATGAGCAGCGCCCGCGCCTAGCAGAGCCTTGGCTCCCAACGCGTTGCGCCAAAACTCCGTCATTCCGAACAACGCGAGGAATCGTGCCGTTCGTTTGATGAAGGCGAGATTCCTCGTACCTCGAAATGACGGGGAAGGTCACCCAAGAAACCGTGTCAACACGTTCCGGGTAATGGCCGACGTGTAGCGATCGACGAGCAACGAGGCCGGCCACGTAATCGAGCCGACGGAGAAGACCTCGCCGCCGCTGGGTGTTTGGTAGGTGACCATGTCGGCGCCGCCTTCCTCCGGGTTCGTGCCCTTGGCCAGATGCACGGCGCCGGGCGGGGTGGAGGAGCTCATCTTGTCCGTCTCGTGGCCGGATGCCCCGCCGTGGCAGCGTTCTTGGAGGCCCTCGGCGCCGAAGAGATCGCCTTCGCGGAGACCGGTGCCGGTGAAGACCCAGCTATCCGGCGTCAGGCAGCGGTAAGGCGCGGCAGTCATGATGCCGGCCTCGGTTGTAGTGACGCCGAGAAGCGACGCCTCGCTCTCGTAGGTGCGGTGGAATCGACTGTCGACCCAGCGGTCGTGCTCCTTGTCGTAGTAACCGAGATCACCCGATTCGCTCGGTTTGAAGGTGAGGAAGCGGAGCGTCGCGTCGTCGAGGAATTCCACTTCGCAGTTGATGCCGTTGCCGCCGAGATACATGAACCGCCCGCCGCGCTGGTAGACCCAGTCCTTCACCCGCTGGTACATCTGGCGCGACCAGTACTCGGGATGGACGCTGATGATGAGGACTTGGTAGGCGTCGAGGTCGAGCGCGCCGGTGTGAAGGTGGTGCTCGCTGAAGAAGTCGTAGCCGTACCCTTCGCGTTCCAACCAGGCGAGCAACCGCCACTCGGCCGGCGCCATCGCGCAGCCGAGCCGACCGGTTATCGGGTCGGCGGCTTCCGTCCTTTCCGGCACCGAGTTGCCCGGTTCCGGTCGCTCGAACGAAAGCGGCTGGTAGGCGTCGTCCGGGTGCTGCCAGACGCCAAACGTCCCAACCCGGTTGTAGCGCGGCAGGTCGAGTCGCGCGTTGACGGTCGGTGTGGTCGGCAGGCAGTCGGCGTTGATGTAGTTGCTACGCCCGCCGAAGTTGTTGTAGGCATTCCAGGTATTGGTTGCGGCGAGGACGGCGATCGGCGCGGACGGCTTATCCGGTGCGACAACCCACGGAAACGAGAAGAAGCGTCCCGACTCCCCCTTCGCCTGGAGGTAGTAGAGTCCGGAGCGCTCTGGGCCGGTGACGAACTGTGTCAGGTGCGGATTGCCGTAGCCGATCTTGTTCCAGCCGACGCCGGTCCGCGTGTAGTCGCCGTCCGGCGTGATTTGCGCCACCGCGCGCGGCCCGTGCTCGTCGAACCAGCCGAGCATCTGCACGAAGTCCTTCTGCAGACCGTAGCGCCAGAGAGAGAGCTGATACGGCTCCGGCGAGTGGACGCGGTACTCCGACCGCTCGCCGGTGCGGACCCACTTCGGCCAGACGTAGCCATAGATGGAATCCGAGAGGAGCCGGAACTGGTACGGCTCTCCCTCACCGCAGGTGAGCTCAACGCTCTTCGGTCCAAACCCTGGCTTCGCCAGCGTCACCCGGTACGGCCCCGGCTCGACGTCGGCCAGGATCTTGCCCCGCGGCGTCGAGCGGACGACGGCGACGGTTTCGCCGTCTCGCTCAAGTTCGACCAGCACATCGGCTAGCGCGACGTAGCGCTCGTCGCTGACGTACCCGACCAGCACGGTTGCCCCTCCCTCATGTTCTCTCTGAGAACATCCAACGCCATTCTGTTCTGATTGAGAACACCATACGGCATTGCGCGGCGCTGTCAAGCCGTTTCCCAAACCGGGATTCTGCTCTAAACTGACGCCTTCTGAGTTGGCACGGAGAAGAGGGGAGACGACCGTGAAGATCACCGGACTACGATTGCGGGAACTGACCGGGACGTTGCACCACGACGGCGAATTCTGGGAAGAACGGCTCATTCGGCCAATCGACGTCTATCCGGAGCACCGGGCGCAGGGTCCGACAAGCTGGATGCCGGAACGGATCGACGAGGGAGTCTCACGCATCGTCTCCGTTTTCCTCGAGATCGACACCGACGAGGGTGTGACGGGGCTGGGGGGACCGATCGGGCACGAGGTCGCCTACATCGTCGACCAGCAATTCCGCAACCTGCTCTTGGGCGAGGACCCGCGCGCCACCGAGCGCATCTGGGACAAGATGTACCGGGATTCCGTCCACGGCCGCAAGGGCGCGACGATGATGGCGATCAGCGCCATCGACGCCACCCTTTGGGACCTCCGCGGCAAATGGGTTGGCGCGTCGGTCTGCCGTCTCTTGGGCGGACCGGTACGCGACAAACTCCCCGCCTACGCCAGTGCCCTCGGTTTCTCGCTCGCACCGGAGAAAGTGGCTAAGAAGGCCAGGGAGTTCAAGGACCTGGGCTTCGGCGCCACCAAATGGTTCCCGCGCTTCGGTCCGACCGACGGCCGGGAGGGGATCAAGCGCAACCGAGAGCTTGCCGAGACGCTGCGCGATTCACTCGGCCCGGACGTCGACTTCATGCTGGACGCCTGGATGAGCTGGGACGTGCCCTACACGGTGATGATGTCGGAACTGCTTGAAGAGCTTCGGCCACGCTGGATCGAGGAACCGGTCCTGCCGGACCTGATCCCGCAGTGCGCCGAGATCCGCCGCCGCTCGCGGGTGCCGATCGCCACCGGCGAGCACGAGTACACCCGCTGGGGCCTGAAGCAGCTCATGGACGCCGGCGCGGCGGAGGTCCTGCAACCCGACACCTACTGGGCCGGCGGCGTCTCCGAGATCATGAAGATCGCCGCCGTTGCCTCCACCTACAACCTGCCGATGATCCCGCACGGCCACTCGGTGCCGACCAATGTCCAGGTCAGCGCCGCTTTACCCATCCCCGCCTGCCCCATGGTTGAGTTTCTCGTCAAGTGGAACCAGCTCTTGCAACACTTCTACCAAGAGCCGGTCATCCCGGTCGACGGCTACATCACCGTCCCCGACCGCCCCGGCATGGGTGTCGAAATCGATCCTGCCAAGATCGAGTCGGAACAGGAGTTGTCCTGGGCGCGCCGCCCGGTCGCGTCGGGCAGCGTGCG
>JBOGUE010000064.1:0-2568 GCA_050695955.1 Thermomicrobiales bacterium
CGGTGAGACCGTCGAGGACGGAGGCGGGAGGCGGAAAGCGGAAGGCGGAACCGCCGGGCGTTTCGTCATCGGCCGCCTTCCGCCTTCCGTCTTCCGCCGTCACAGCTTCGGCCGCGTCGAGCGAGAAGCCGCCGGCGAAGACCGCCAGGCGGCGAAAGAGGATTTGCTCCTCGCTGCTCAGGAGATCGTGGCTCCAGGCAATCGCGGCACGCATCGTCTGATGACGAACCGGTTGGTCGGGCGGGCCGCCGGTGAGGAGGGGAAGGCGGCGTTCGAGCCGGGCGAGCAATGCCGCCGGCGAGAGCGTCTTCGCGTGGGCGGCGGCCAACTCGATGGCGAGGGGCACGCCATCGAGCCGGTGGCAAATTTCCGCCACGGCCGGCGCATTTTCCTCATGCAGCGCAAAGTCTGGATTGACAGCGCGGGCGCGCTCGACGAACAAGCGGACCGCCGCAGACTGGCGCACAAGGTCGACGGCGGCGGGGACGGAGCGCGCGGGCAGCGGCAACGGCCCAATCAAGATCTCGCGTTCGCCGGAAATGTGCAGCGGTATGCGACTGGTTGCCAGCACCGTCAGCCGTGGACAGGCGACGAGCAGGGCAGCGATGTCTGTTCCCGCGTCGAGCACCTGCTCGACATTGTCAAGAACCAGCAGGAATCGCCGGGGGGCGAGAACATGCTGCAGTCGCTCCGCCGGTGGCATCTGATCGAACGCCGGCAGCTCGAGCGCATGGCCGACCGTGGCGACGACCAATCCCGCATCGGTGAGCGCGGCCAGGGAGACGAACGCAACGCCCTCGACGAATTCATCCGCCGCCCCGGCCGCCAGATGGACCGCGAGTCGCGTTTTGCCGACGCCGCCAGGTCCGGTCAACGTCAGCAGCCGGACGTCACGCCGGCGCAGCGTGGCCCCAATGGTCTCGGTTTCTTGCTCGCGTCCAATGAGCGGGGCGAGCGGCGTAGGCAACCGCGACCGCTGCTCCCATGGCCGGTCGCGTCGGCGGTCGCGGTAATCGGCGAGGGCATCCTCAACGGTGCGGACAGCTCCGGCGGCCGTCAGGGGAGTGACAGGCGGTACGACCGAGAGAAGCCCGCTACCGTCCGCGCTGTTCGCGTCGTCCGCGTTGTCCGTTCGATCGATCTCCATAGCTCCTTGGAACCGATGGATGGCGGGTGATCAACGTCTGGGTTCCGTCCGGGCGACCGAAAAATGTGATGGGCACACGACATCTTAGCAGGAAAGGGACAGTCTCAAATCAGCCCCTGGCGAACAGCGGCCGTCGCGGCGGCGGTCCGCGACGGGAGGTTGAGCTTTGTCAGGATATTCGTGACGTACGTCGTCGTCGTGCGGTAGGCGATGCCGAGGTCGTCGGCGATCTCACGATCGGTGCGCCCGTCAGCCAGCAAGCGCAGCACCTCGATTTCGCGCGGGGTCAGCACCGCAATCGAAGCGGCCGGTGGCGGAATGATCGCGCCACCGGCCACCTCGATTGCCAGCGCCTCTGCCACTGCCTGTTCGACCGCGAGCGCGCGGCCCGCTGCCCACTCAGCGGCGAAGTCCTTTGCTCCGAGCGCCGCGCGGGAAACCGCCAGCTCACGCTCATACTCCTCCCGGTAGAAGGGTGGGATCGGTTTGTCGAGCATCTCGCGCAATGCTGCGGCGGCGCCGTAGACCCGCGCCGCGCGTGCCGGCTGACCGGTCATCGCGGCGATGTCAGCCAAATCCTCCAGGGTGGCGGGAATCTCCCACAGGTCGTGCAGATCCCAACGGAGGGCGAGCGCCTCGCGCGAATGCAGGCGCGCGCGCTCATAGTCGCGCCGGTAATAGGCGAGGTTGCCCAGGCCGATCAGCGCTGAACCGATGCCGAAGGGGTCGCCGATCTCACGAAAGATGGCCAACGCCTCCTCGCAGCATTGGGTCGAGGTTGCCAGGTCGGACGGGTCGCCAGGGCGATCGAACGCGCCCAGATCGCCCAACGTGGCGAGTTGACAGAGGGCGCGTCCCAGGGCGGGACGGTCGTCCAGCGCCCGATAGCGCGCGATGGCGTCGGTGAGGGCAGCGCGGGCATCCGCCACCTGGCCGATGTACTGGCTGATCCGGCCACGCATCTCGGTCGCGTACGCCGCGCCGCCGTCGTCGCCGTGGTCGCGCGCGATGGTCGATGCGTGCACGGCGAGGGCCATCGCCCGGTCGAAGTCGGCGTGGGCGGCTTCAAGATCCGCCGCCAGGATCAGTGCCCGCGTGCGCACACCGGGCACGACGCCGGCGGCATTGGCCAGTAACTCCGCCAACCAGCGGCGCAAACCAGACATCTCGCCGACGGTCCACCACAACTCCTTCAGGGCGATGACCAAGCGCAACGCAGGCTCGATCGCGCCTTGGCGGGCGAACCAGACGTGGGCGGCCCGAAAGTTCGCCAACTCGGGCAGCATGCGGTCGCGTTCTGTCCCGGTCGGGGCATCCTGGCCGCGCTCGGCCAGCGCGAGAAAGTAGTCGGCATGGGCCTGTCGCGCCGCCGCCGCCGCGCCACATGCCTCCAATTGCTCCACGCCAAACTCGCGGATCAT
>JBOGUE010000065.1:0-7641 GCA_050695955.1 Thermomicrobiales bacterium
CGTGAAGATCCCCTTGCCTGGACCAGGCAAGGGGAGTGCGCAAGAATCGACCCTGCTTGGAATCGACTCAGTTCCTGTCAATCACGGACTTTCGCCGCCTACCAGGTTTCCGTGACCTTCTTCAACCCACGTGGTTGGTCGGGGTTGCCGCCCCGTTCGAGGGCAAGCTGCCAGGCGAGGAATTGCAGAGGGATAATCGAGAGAATCGGTGATAGGAGTTCCGGCACGGTGGCTTCCAAGGGGAAGCCGAGGGTGCCGAGGCGAATGGCGGCCGGGTCGCCGAGGACCAGGGTGTCGGCGCCGAGGTCGCGCAGACGCTCCAGCACCGGCCGTAACGCCTCCCCGCCCGGACCGGACGGCGCCACGGCGATCACCGGAAAGCCGCGGTCGATCATCGCCATCGGCCCGTGGAGAAGGTCGGCGCCGGAGAAGGCATGGCAGACGAGGTAACTGGTCTCCATCAGCTTCAATGCCGCCTCGCGGGCGGTCGGGTAGTTGTAACCGCGGGCGGTCGTGACGAGCTGCTCGGCAAAGCGGTAACGAACAGCAAGCTGCCGGATCTCCTCTTGCCGCGCCACCAGCCGATCCGCTTGCTCCGGCAACGCATCGGCCGCCGCACCATCGCCACCCGCCAGCGCCTCGACGAAGAGGTAGAGCGTCAGCAATTGCGCCGTGTAGCTCTTCGTCGCGGCCACCGCTTGCTCCGCCCCGGCCATGACGTCGAGGTGGAACTCGGCCGTCCGCGCCAGCGGCGAATTGGCCGCATTCGTGATCGCGACCGTGATCGCGCCACCGGCTCGCGCCCGGGCGACCGGTTCGACTAGATCGGGCGAGGCCCCGGATTGACTGACCGCGACGACCAGCACGCCGTTCATCCGCGGATGCGCGTCGTAAACGGTCATCGTCGAGGGCGACGCGAGCCCGGCCGGCAGCGCCAACCGCGTCTCGATCAGGTATTTGGCGTAGAGGGCGGCGTGGTCGGAGGTGCCGCGGGCGACGAAGAGAACGAAGCGCGGGTCACGTCTGGCAATCGCCGCGCCGACCTCACGGATCGCGGGCCAGCCGTCGCGCCGAATGCGCTCCAGAACCGCCGGTTGCTCGGCGATCTCCGTCGCCATGACGTGACCCTTCATGTCCCAGCTCCCTCCCGCCGGTAGACCGTCTGGCCGCCGATGATCGTCTCCATCACCCGAAGCTGATCGTCGAAAACGGTCAGGTCCGCATCGTAGCCGGCGGCCAACCGGCCCGTGCGTTCGAGGCCGAGCACGCGCGCCGGCACCTCACTCGCCATCGAAAGCGCCTGGGCCGGCGTCGCCTCAGTCCACCGCACGACGTTGCGCACAGCCTCGTCCATCATGATGATCGACCCCGCCAGCGTGCCGTCCGCCAGCCGCGCCGACCCCTCACTGACCGTCACCTGCTGCCCCATCAGACCGTAGGTTCCGGGCGGCATTCCGGCGGCGGTCATCATGTCGGTGACGATCGCGATCCGCTGCCACCCCTTAGCGCGGACGGCGAGTTGCAGCGCGGCCAGGTGGCAATGAATGCCGTCCGGGATCAACCCGGCCGTGATCCGATCCTCGATCAGCGTCGCGCCGATGACGCCCGGTTGCCGGTGAAGAAACGGCGACATCGCGTTGAAGAGGTGGGTCGCCATGGCGGCTCCAGCGTCCACGCCTGCCTGGAATTGATCAATCGTGGCGTCGGTGTGCCCGAGGCTGACGACGACCCCCGCCTCGCGCAACCGCCCGATCGCGGGCAGAATGTCCGCCCGCTCCGGAGCAAGAGTAACGATCCGCACCGTATCTGAAGCGGCAAATCGATCCAGGAGCGACGGATCGGCCGCCTCGATCAACTCCAATCGGTGCGCTCCCTTTCGAACGGGCGACAGGAGCGGACCTTCCAGGTGCAGGCCGAGCGGTCGAGCGCCATCGACGTCGCGGGCAGCATCGAAGGCGGCGAATGCGCGCTCGTAGAGGGCGGCGGGCGCGGTGACGACCGTCGGCAAGAACGCCGTGACGCCGCTTTCGGGCAAACGCCGCGCCAGCAACCGGATCGCCTCTGGGTCGTCACCGACCTCGACCCCGAACGCACCATTCACTTGCAGATCAATCATGCCCGGAGAGATGTAGGGCGCGCTCGGCAAGAGAGTGTCGCTCGATCCAACGAAGACCGACGTAATCACTCCCCGATCGTAGGAAACCGCGCCTGCATGGAACCGACCTTCGACCAGGACGTTGGCGTAGCGGATGACCTCTTCGCTCACGGCTGGCCCATGCCGATGGCGGCCCGTGCCGCGCTCAGGGCAGCATCGGTCACGACCGCGACGGTCCCAACCGACCTCCGGCGGCGGATACGGCGCACGACCATCTGGCGGAATTTCGCTTCGTGGATCAAGAGTCCCCCAGCCAGCGCCAATGAGAACGGTTCACCGTCGAAGTCGAGGTTGGCGGCGACCGCAACGGCCGCGATCGCGAGTTCCGCCGCGGCCTCGGACAAGATGCGGTGGGCGACGGCGTCTCCTTCCCTCGCCGCGTCGAAGACAAGGGAGGAGAGCGCCGCTATGACGGCCTTGTCGCTATGCAAATAGACGCGTTCAATCATCTGCCAGGGCGTCGCCAGATCCCAGTGCCGCACGATCGCATCGAGCAGCGCCGTCTCCGGCCCCCGCCCGTCCGCGACCCGCGAGGCGGCTTGCAACGCGCGTTGCCCCAGCTCGTAGCCGCTGCCCTCGTCGCCGATGATGTGGCCCCAACCGCCGGTCCGGTAGCTCTTGCCGTTCGGGTCGCGACCGAGGCAGATCGAGCCGGTGCCGCCGATGACGGCGACGCCGGTCGCGCCCGGCAGCGCGGTCAGCACCAGCTCCGCGTCGTTACCGAGGCGCACCTCTCCCGCCATTGCATGCAGATGAGGGAACATCAGGTCGCGGGTGCCGGCATGCTCCACCCCGGCGAGTCCGAGCCAGACGGCCGTGATGGGCAGCGTTGCTCCTGCCTGCTCGACCGCCTGTCGCAACGCGGTCGCGATCTCGCCGGCCGCCGCCTCGACGCCGACCACCGCCAAGTTGGAGCCACGGGCCACCGCCCGCCCGCGCTCGCGGCCTGCCTCGTCCACGACCACGGCCAGCGTCTTCGTCCCGCCGCCGTCGATGCCGGCGTAGAGTCTCGGCATTAGGAGCGCTCCTCAATGGCGGCACGGACGATGCCGCCGGCCTTCGCCAATCGCTCCCGCGCCGTGGCGGCATCGACACCCGCCAATGCCGCCACGATCGCCGTCTTCACCTCGTTGTCGCTGTCGCGCAGCAACGCGGCGGCTTCGTTCTCTGCGAGACCTGTCGCCAACCCGACCATCCTGATCGCCCGCGCCCGCAACTTGGCGTTACTCGCCCGCATGTCGACCATCAAGTTGCCGAAGGTCTTGCCGAGCAGGATCATTGCCCCGGTGCTAAGCATGTTCAGCACCATCTTCTGGGCGGTCCCGGCCTTGAGGCGCGTCGAGCCGGTGACCACCTCCGGCCCGACGACCGGCGCGATCATGATCACCACTCGCTCCGCCAGTGCCGAGCCGGTCGTGCAGGCAATGCCGACGGTCAGCGCGCCACGCTCCCGCGCCTCCGAGGCCGCTCCCAGGACGTAGGGCGTGCGCCCGCTGGCGGCGATCCCGACGACCGTGTCCACCTCGCCGACATCGAGGGCGGCGACGTCGGCCCGGCCCGCGTCCTCGCTGTCCTCGGCGGCCTCAATTGAATCCGTGAGGGCGCGGTTGCCGCCGGCGATCAGGCCGACGACTAATCCGCGCGGCGTGTTGAAGGTCGGCGGGCACTCCGACGCATCGAGGACGCCGAGGCGGCCGGAGGTGCCGGCGCCGGCATAGATCAACCGCCCGCCGCGCCGCATCCTGGCCGCAATCTCGTCCATCGCCTCGGCAATCCGCGGCAATTCCTGCCCTACCGCGTGCGCGACCGTCGCGTCCTCCGCGTTGATGACCCGCGCGATCTCCAACGGCGACATGCCGTCGATCGCGGCGGTGCGCGGACTCACCTGTTCCGTTTCGAGCTTCTCGAGCCTGATCTCGGTTTCTCGCGCCATCCCGCTCTCTTGATCCAATCCACCCACGCGTGTCGTAGGCGTGCGCCTACGACACGCAATCGTAGGGGCGCGCGGCTGTGCGCCCTCCTGGTTGACGCTAGGATAGATCAAGTGACGCCGAGATTACTGACCCAGCAAGGCGATCGTCTGCCGCGCCCCGAAGTAGCTCTTGTGCGGCATCAGGGCGACGGCTTGCTCGACGCCGGCTTCCGCGCCGCGCATCTTGCTCGCGCCGCGGTACCACTGCTCGTAGCGGAAGGTCGGCCACTCGGCCCGGAAGAGTCCGTAGGCGTGGATCGCCTCGATGTACCGCGCGAAGACGTCGGTCGTGTCGAGGTAGATCTCCGGCCGGAAGTTCTCCATGTCCTCCCAGTTCTCGGCGAAGTAGATCTTCTGCACCCGGTGGGCCGGGTGCGCCCGCTCGAAGGTGCGCAGGCCGGCAAAGAAGAGGGAGGCGAGCACATTGTCGTGCGAATTGTTGTGGTCGCGGTGGAAGCTCCCCTTCCAGTGGGTGAGGATGATCGTCGGCCGGTACTCGCGGATCACGTCCGCGAGCGCCATCTGGACCTCCTCGTTGACCGGCAGCTCCCCGTCCGGCCAGGGCATGATGACGCGGTCGGCGCCGAGCAACGCCGCCGCCTTCTCCGCTTCCGCGTCCTTCTGGACTTTGTACTCCGCCGACAGCAGCGTCGGATGTCCCTTCTCCCCCGGCGTCATGTGCACCATGACCGCCCGCCAGCCGGCGTCAACGTGCTTCAGCACCGCCGCCCCGCCCATGATCTCCGCGTCCGCCGAGTGCCCCCCGACGACCATGATGCAGTTGTCGTTGGTTGAAGGCATGAATACTCCTTTCACAGGCACTAGGCGCCAGGCGCTAGGCGTTAGGAGAACGACGACGTGGTCCCTAACGCCTAAGCCCTGACGCCTAACGCCTTCGTCATCACCGCAAACCGTCGCACCTCGTGGAATCCGCATTGCGCGTACAGGCGCGCGGCGGCGTCGCTGGTCCAGAGGAACCAGGCAGCGTGGAAATGCTTGCGCAGCATCTCGGTCAGCGTTGCCGCCAGCAGCACCCGGCCGACGCCCCGGCCGCGTTGGTCCGGCCGCACGCCGAACGGACCGAATCGCTCCGCTCGGTGTTGCGCATACCCGATGACCTCGTCTCCCCGCGTCGCGACCAGCATCCCGACCAGGCGCGGGTCGCCGACGAAGAGATCGGCAAAGACGCCCGTCGCCTCGCGGCGCCAATCCCACGAGAAATGCGCCTGTGCGAAATCAAGCACCGGCACGATGTCGGCGTGTGTGGCCAGCCGCACCTCGACGCCATCCGCCAACAGTCGATCGGCCGTCGCCTGGATCACGGCCGGCGTGCGAAACCCGGTCAGCTCGGCCCGCATGCTCAGCGGTCGGCTGACCACCTCGAATCCGCGTTTCGACAAGAAATCGACGCCGTTCGCGTAGGCGTTCAGGTCGACGCCGGGAGTGAAGTAGTTCGGCACGTAGGGCGAGATAGCGACTGTCATGCGACCAAGGCCACGTAGCCGCTCCACCGCCGCGTCGAGCAACGCGCCGCCGACCCCGCGCCGCTGCCACCCCGGCTCAACCCCGAAGGCGGTGATCCACGACGCCTCCGGCTCCAAGCCCTGGTTGAAGAAGGGCGCCCGCCGCACCAGCGAAAGGAGAAACCCGCGAACTTCCCCATCCGCCTCAGCGACAAAACACCCCTCGGCGTCGAAGTTCGGATCGAGCAGCACCTTCGCCCGCCACGTCGCCGTACCTATTGGATCGGCCCAGAGCGCCGCATTCCACACCCGCACCACCCCGGCCTCATCCCCCACCCGGTATTCCCTGATAGTCGCCTTATTCACGCTCCCCCCTAACGCCTAGCGCCTAACGCCTCCGTCACCCCTTCATCCCCGTCAACGCGATGCCACTCACGAAGTAGCGTTGCAGCAGCAGGAAGACAACGACCACCGGCACGACCGCCAGCGCCGCGCCCGCCATCTGCAAATTGATGACCTCGACGCTACTCGCGTAGACCCGCAGGCTTTGCAATCCCACTGGGATCGTCCACATGCTGTCCGAGCGCGCGATGACCAGCGGCCAGAGGAAGCTGTTCCATTGGTAAACGAAGGCCAGGATGGCCAGCGCGCCGATCACCGGCGTGCAAAGCGGCAAGACGATCCGCCAGTAAATCTCGAACTCTGGAGCGCCATCGACTCGCGCCGCGTCGAGCACCTCGTCCGGCAGGCTGAGCATGTACTGGCGCATGAGAAAGATGCCGAAGCCGGTAACGAGGTTGGGCACGATCAGTCCCTGGTAGGTGTCGAGCCAGCCCGCGTTGCTGATCATGTAGAAGATCGGGATCAGCACGACGAAAAAGGGGATCATCATCGTCGCCAGCACGATCAGAAAGAGCGCGTCGCGCCCTGGAAACTGGAACTTGGCGAACCCATACCCCGCCAGCGAGCTGGAGAGCAGGATGCCGAGGGTCGTGAGGACACACACCACGGCGCTATTGAGATACATCCGGCCGAGCGGAATCGCGTCCGAGAGGTCGCCGTAGTTCTCGAACCGCAACGACGACGGGAACCAGGTGATCGGCCGGGCGATGATCTCTGACGACGACATGAACGACGAGAGGATCATCCAGACGAACGGCAACAGCATCACCGCCGCGCCGATCGCCAGCACGGCGTAGACCAGCACGTTCCTGGCGACGGGAATCGCGGTCAGGCGGTGGCTCATTCGCGTTCTCTCAACAGGCGAAGCTGGACCAGGGTGATCACGAAGATGACGCCGAAGAGCATCACCGCCATCGCCGTTGCCCGCCCCATGCGCAGAAATTGGAACGCCGTGTCGTACATGTACATCACCAGCGTGTTCGTGGAGTTGACCGGTCCGCCGTTGGTTAGGACGAAGGGCAGGTCGAAGACCTGGAGCGAAGAGAGGGTGTTGACGACGATCACGAAGAGGAGCGTCGGCTTCAGCAGCGGCAGCGTGATCGACCAGAAGAGCCGCCAGGCGTTCGCCCCGTCCAGCCGCGCCGCCTCGTAGAGGTCGCCCGGAATTGCCTGCAACCCCGCCAGGAAGATGACCATGTAGTACCCAATGCCGTGCCAGACCGCGACCGCGATCACGCTCGGCATCGACTGGCTCAGGCTGTCGAGGAACGGCTGCTGCGCCAAACCCGCCATATCGAGCAGGCCGTTAAGCATGCCGTAGCCCTCGTTGTACATGTTGCGCCAGACGATAGCGACCGCGACCTGCGCCGTCACGTAGGGCATGAAGAAGGCTGCCCGCCAGAACGGTCGCAGTCTGACCGGTCCGTTCAACAGCAGGGCGATGCCAAGCGCCAAGACGACCGACGTGCCGACGTTGCCGACGGCGTAGTAGAAGGTGTTGCCAAAGGTCTCGCGGAACGTCGGGTCGTCGAAAAGCAGATAGCGGTAGTTGTCCAGCCCCTGGAACGGCATCTCCCCCACCGGGGTGAGCATGTTCCACTCGTGGAGGCTGACGTAGATCGTGAACAGGAAGGGCGCCAGCGCGAAGA
>JBOGUE010000066.1:0-4820 GCA_050695955.1 Thermomicrobiales bacterium
CCGTCGCGGACGATGTAGTCCTTGTCCCGATGGAAAATCATCTGGGCCTTGAGAGCATTTTCGAGGTAGTGGGTGAGTTCGATGTACCGTTCGTCGTAAAGACTCTCGCCGGCAGGAATGCCGACCAACTCTTCGACCTTGTCAATACCCTCTTCGGTCAGCGTCGCGCTCTTGTGCTTGAGATCGATCTCATAGTGCCGGGTTTCTCGCAATTGTTTGGCAATCTGCGCGAACTGATAGTACTTGTCGGTCGCCCGCTCGGACTGCCCCGAGATGATGAGTGGTGTCCGGGCTTCGTCGATCAGGATATTGTCGACTTCGTCGACGATGGCGTAGACCAACTCGCGCTGCACGCATTTTTCGGCGGCAACCACCATGTTGTCGCGAAGATAGTCGAATCCGAATTCATTGTTGGTGCCATGTGTGATGTCCGCGGCGTAGGCTTCTCGGCGCTCGACCGGGCGCAGGCGTTCCAATCGAGGGTCAGGCGACTCCCACTCAGGATCGTAGCGAAAAGACTCGTCGTGCTGGATGCAGCCGATAGTGAGACCGAGCGCGTGATAGACCTGACCCATCCATTGGGTATCGCGCTTGGCGAGGTAGTCGTTGACAGTGATGACGTGGACTCCCTGCCCGGTCAAGGCATTCAGCGCGACGGGAAGGGTTGCGGTGAGCGTTTTCCCCTCGCCAGTGCGCATCTCGGCAATCTTGCCTTGGTGTAGAACGACTCCGCCCATAAGTTGAACGTCGTAGTGGCGTTGGCCAAGTGTGCGACGGGCGGCTTCGCGAGTTGCCGCGAATGCTTCAGGTAGGATGTCGTCGAGCACTTCACCGTGTGCGAGGCGAGTTCGCAGTTCTTGGCCGAGGTCGTGGAGGTCATCGTCGGAGAGTTGTTGCAACGAGGCTTCGAGCTCGTTGATTTCCTGGACGATGGGTTGAATCTGCTTGAGCGCCTTTTCGTTCGGGTCGCCCAGCACCTTGGTGACGATTGATCGCATGCGCATCAAACCTCTAGCGGCGGCGTCGCTGGCGCGGCCGCCTGGCATGGCTGACGCCGTTCATTGCTCTGGGGCCAGTATACCCCTTCGGGCTTACGACTCAGCGCAACTGGCGGTTTTCGCGCCATCTCATCCTGGTGCCTAGCAAGGAGAGTTCCGCGGACAATGGGCGACGGGAATCACGGTATGGCCGCACCGGCTCCGGCCTTCACCGAGTTGGTTTACGCGTTAGTGGCAAGGATTCCGTTTGGGCGGGTCACCACGTACGGCCACCTCGCACGCGCCCTCGGCAGCGTGCGAGGAGCGCGCATGGTGGGATGGTCGTTACACGCCACTCCACCCGAACTGGATCTACCGTGTCACCGCGTCGTCAATCGATACGGCGAACTGTCAGGCGGATGGCATTTCGGTCATCCGGACGTGATGAAGTCACTGTTGGAGGCCGAAGGTGTGCCCTTCGTGGCCGAATATCGTGTTGACATTCGGCACGCGCTCTGGATTCCGTGGGAAGATGAATAGTCAACCGCCGCCGACCGCGTGGACCATCTCGACCTGGTCGCCATCGCGCAGGACCGTTGAGGAAAAAACGGTTCGGTGCAACACACTGCCATTCAACTCCACGACGACCATCCGCTCGGTGAGCCCTTTCGTTGTGAGGAACGCCGAAATGGTGGTGCCTTCGTTCAACTCGACGGGCTTACCATTGATCGTCAACACGACTTGTGTCAGTGAGCTTTGGCTTTCCATCTCCGTCTCCAGAAAATCGTCGATCCTGGCACGTAACCGGCGTGCGGCTGCCCGCGGATCGGGTGCATTATTGATCGCTGAGATGACGGCGATACCGTGTGCGCCTCGACTGAGGACACCGGTCACCGATTGTTCGTCGATGCCGCCGATGGCGAGGACTGGGCATACAGCGGTCGAAACGATGGCGGCAAATCCGTCCAAGCCAAGAGCGGACAGACCGCGTTTGCTGGGAGTCGCAAAAACGTGCCCTGCAATGACGTAATCGACGTCCCTTGCCTCGGCGGCAGACCGCGGACTGTGGATGGACCGCCCTATGAGCATATCTCCAGGCAATATTTCCCTGGCAGCCTCGACGAGCACCGCGTGCTCGGGCAGATGCAATCCAACTCGTAAGCGCTGGGCAACGTCAAGATCCCCATTGACAATGACGGCGGCGCGACCTGCAACCGCGTCGCGCACTGCTTCGACTGCTGAAAGCAATTCGTCCCCATGGAGATCCTTTTCGCGGACCTGCACCGCATCTACTCCGCCATCGACCGCGGCGTCCGCCAACACGGGCAGCGACACGTGCGATGTCCCACGGTTGGTTATGAGCATGAGCCGTGGCGCCTGGAGATCAGCCATCGCGACGCGCGTGCGCCTCTCTGACCGCGGCGCCAAGGCGGCGGGCGGCGAACGCTGGATCGTTTTGTCCAAGGATTGCGCTCACGACCGCGACTCCGGCAGCGCCGGCCGAGATAACTTCGGCAGCGTTCTCCGGCGTAATTCCGCCGATGCCTATGACCGGCAGGCCGGAAAGTGTCGCGCGCCGGCCGACTGCGTCGGCGCCAATGGGGGAACCTGCATCCGATTTTGTAGCGGTGCCGTAGACGGGACCTATCCCAAGATAATTCGTACCCCGTCGACTCGCCTCGATGGTCTGGTCGTCTGTCTCCGGAGAAAAGCCGATGATTGCATTCGGACCCAAAAGGCGACGCGCATCTTCGAGGGGGAGATCGTCGACGCCGAGATGCACGCCATCGGCGCCGACAGCGAGTGCGATGTCGACCCGGTCATTGACGAGAAATGGCACAGCACGATCGCGGCAGAGTCGACACATCGTTTCCGCCAGAGCAAAGCAATCGCGATCGCTCAGTTGCTTTGCACGGAGCTGGACCATTGACACTCCACCGGAAAGCGCAGCTGCCGTGGCGTCGACGATTCTATGGCGCGCATGGTCCGAGTCGGCCACCAGATACACCTGTAATGCCTGTACGAGCCGTTCTAGGGTCATCACAACGTGGTCATGTCGTCACTACCCCGACGACGCCTCCAACAGGGCTGCTGGCCGAAGCGACGGATTTGAGCGGGATTCGGCCCGCGAGATACGCCTTGCGGCCCGCGCGCACCCCATCGGCCATTGCTTCTGCCATGAGCGGTGCGTTATCCGCCAACGCGATGGCCGAGTTGACGAGCACGGCATCGGCGCCTGCTTCCATTGCCTGCGAGGCGTCGGACGGCACGCCGATGCCGGCGTCGACCACTACTGGAACGTTCGATTGTTCGATGATGATGCGGATGGTATCGATGTTCGGGATCCCTTGTCCTGAGCCTATTGGCGAACCGAGAGGCATCACCGTTGCGGTGCCAACCTCTTCCAGTCGTTGAGCGAGCACTGGGTCGGCGCCAATATATGGCAAGACGACAAAACCCTCGGCGACGAGAACCTTCGCGGCCTCAAGCGTTTCGATCGGATCGGGCAGCAAGTACCGCGGATCAGGGATCACTTCGAGTTTCACCCAGTCCGACAGCTCCATCGCGCGGGCCATGCGGGCGATGCGAATTGCCTCGTCGGCCGTGCGGCATCCAGCCGTATTCGGCAGAATCGCGTATCTCTGCCAGTCGACGTCTTCCAGCACTGACCGGCTGCGTGGGTCATCGAAGTCGATACGGCGCAGAGCGACGGTCACGATTTCCGTGCCTGACGTCTCGAACGACGCGAGCATCTCCTCCGTCGAACGATATTTGCCAGTGCCGACCATGAGACGGCTTGTGAAGGGGCGACCGGCAATTGTGAGAGGTTTGGGGTCAATCGGTATCATTTGCCAGCCTCCGTTATCGTGGTTCGAGGGCCAATGGCCATACGCTATGGAAGTGATTGACCGGCGAGTGACCAGATCCGATCGGGAAGCTCGCCGTGAGCGCCGCCGCGACGAACCGCTTGGCCGCGTCGATGGCCTCAAGCGGATTGCGTCCTAACGCAAGGTTGGCGGCAATCGCCGCCGAGAAGGTGCAGCCGGTGCCGTGGGTGTTCAAAGTCTCGATGCGATCGCCACTTATTTCGTGAACCGTAGATCCGTCGAAGACGACGTCGATTGGTGCGCCTTTGCGGTGTCCGCCTTTTACGACGACGATGCGTGGGCCGAGCGCCGCGATTGCTCGTGCAGCGTCCTGCACGTCCTCGTCGTTGAGGATCTCACGGCCTGAGAGAACTTGAGCTTCGGGTAGGTTCGGGGTGACGATCATCGCTAGTGGCAAAAGCGTGTTCCGAAGCGCCTGAGTGGCATCGGGTTGCAAGAGCCGGTCGCCACTCTTTGCGATCATTACCGGGTCGACGACCAGCTTATCGACGCCCCACGCCTCTAAGCGATCGGCGACGATCTCGATTATCGACGCGCTCGAAAGCATTCCAGTTTTGACAGCGTCGGGTCCGATGTCTTCCATCACCGCGTCGATCTGCAGGGCGACGACCTCCTCCGGCACCTCGGCAATGGCCAAGACCGCCAGCGTGTTCTGGGCGGTGATCGCGGTCAAGGCGGACGTACCGTAGACACCAAGCGCGGCGAAGGTCTTGAGGTCGGCCTGAATCCCGGCGCCGGCGCCCGAGTCGGACCCGGCGACGGTCAGCGCCTTCGGCACGACGCCGAATTGAGGCATGGAAGACACGATTCAAATCACCTTTGGCAGTCGCCCGGACAATCAAAAATGCCGGCGGCAGAATGCCGTCGGCACAGTGCGGGGAGGAAGAGCACTCTTCCCAGCGTTGCCGTCCCTTCGCCGGTACGACCCGGATCAGGTTCGGAGGGTTGGTGACCG
>JBOGUE010000067.1:0-5694 GCA_050695955.1 Thermomicrobiales bacterium
CAGTGGTTGTGGGCGTATGCCTTCCTCGCCGTGCCGCTCGTCTTCTTCCTGACGATCCGCATCGCGCCGACGATCTACGCCTTTTGGGTCAGCCTGCACGAGTGGGACCCGATCGCGATCGACCGCCCGTTCGTCGGGTTGGATAACTTCCGGCGGATGCCGGACGACGAGGTCTTCTGGGGGGCGTTCCGCAATACCTGGGTCTATGTGATCGTCGGCGTGCCGGTCAGCCTGGCGCTGAGCCTCTTCGTCGCCATGGGGTTGCAGCGTCTGGCGCGCTACGTCGGTTTCTACCGGATGCTCTACTTCATCCCGTACGTGACCTCCCTGGTGGCGGTGAGCTGGGTTTGGCGTTGGATGTACACGCCGAACGGTATGTTCAATGAGATCATCGGCTATGTCGCGCTCGGCCCCTTTACGTTCCTGCAGAGCCCGGACATGGCGATCTACAGCATCATCGCCATGACCATTTGGCAGGGACTCGGTTTCCAGATCGTGATCTTCATTGCCGGGTTGGAGGCAATCCCGGACATGTACTACGAGGCGGCACAGCTCGACGGCGCCAGCCCGCTCCAGCGCTTCCGCGACATCACGATTCCGTTGCTCAACCCGACCCTCGTCTTTCTGGCCGTGATCGGGGTCATCGGCTCACTTCAGGTCTTCACCCAAATCCGGAATATGACCTCGCAAGGGCGCGGCGGTCCGCTCAACAGCGCAATCAGCCTCGTGCTTTACGTCTACCAACAGGCATTCGACAGCCTGCCCTCGAAGATGGGGTACGCATCCGCCATTACCGTCGTCCTCTTCGCGATGATCCTGGTCATCACGATCATCCAATTGAAGGTTCTGTCGAGGCACTATGATTACTGACGCGGTGACCTCCCGCCGGCAGGCAGGGCAGCCTGAGACGATCACCTACGAGCAGACTCGAGACCCGAAGCGCCTCGTGGCACGCGGCTTCCTCTACCTGATCCTGCTCCTGGGCGGGTTGGGGATGGTCTTCCCCTTCGTCTGGATGATCGCGTCGTCGCTGAAGCATGCCAGCGACATCTACACCCTCTCGCTGGTCTCGGACAACCCGACGCTGAGTAACTACCGCGAGGTGCTCGGCGACACCGAGTTCGTGCGCTGGTTCGGCAACAGCCTGCTTGTCGCCGGGATCACAACCGTCAGCGTCGCCTTCTTCGACTCGCTAGCCGGGTACACGCTGGCGCGGTTCAACTTCCCCGGCCGCCAGGTCATCTTCATCATGATCCTGAGCACGCTGATGGTGCCGACCGAGATGCTGGTCATCCCCTGGTACCTGATGTCGATCGAGCTGCATTGGGCGGATAGCTACTGGGGGATCATGTTCCCCGGCGTGATCAGCGCCTTCGGGGTCTTTCTGATGCGGCAGTTCTTCTCGACCGTGCCGGGGGAATTGCTCGACGCGGCGCGGATCGATGGCTTCTCCGAGTTCGGGGTCTTTTGGAAGGTGGCGTTGCCGCTCGTAAAGCCGGCCGTGGCCGCGCTCTGCATCTTCACCTTTCTCGGCAATTGGAACGCCTTCCTCTGGCCGCTGATCGTCACCCGCTCCGAAGAGATGCGAACATTGCCGGTCGGCATCGCGTTCTTTTCGAGCGAGGCCGGCAGCGCCTACCACCTGATCATGACCGCCGCCGCGATGGCGACTATCCCGGTGCTGGTCGTCTTTGCCATCTTCCAGCGCCAGATCATCCGCGGCATCGCGTTGACCGGTTTGAAGGGCTAGCCGTCATTCCGAGCGAAGCGAGGAACCAGGCCCGTGTCCTCCGAGCTTCCACATCCGGCGTATGCCGATCATGTCTTGCGGCCGGCGTTCGACGACGCGCGGCGCCTGCTCTTTGGGCCGATGCTGGCGGCGAATGCGGCGCACCTGGTGATGCTGGCCGAGACAGGCATCGTCGCCAAAGAGGACGCCGCGCGCGCATTGGTCGCGCTGCGCGAGATCGAGGCGGCCGGACCGGATGCGTTTGCGTACGCGCCGTCGGTCGAGGACCTCTTCTTCGCCGTCGAGGGGCGGTTGATCGGGCTGGCAGGACCGGACGCCGGCGGCAACTTGCAGATTGCCCGCTCGCGCAACGACCTCGACGCGGTGATGTGCCGCTTGATGCTGCGCGACCGTGTCCTATCGACGATTGAGCGGGTCGACGCGCTACGCGAACGCCTGCTGGCGCTTGCTGAGGAGCACGTCGAGACGTTGATGCCGGGCACGACCCACACCCAACCAGCGCAGCCGACGACGCTGGCGCACTACCTGGGCGGCGTTCTCGGGCCGTTGGAGCGGGACGCGGAACGGCTGCGACAACTCTATGCCCGCGTCAACCGCTGCCCGCTCGGCGCAGCGGCGTTCACCACGACCGGATTTCCGATTAACCGCGAGCGGACGGCCCGTTTGCTCGGCTTCGAGGGAATTGTCGAGAACGGCTACGATGCCGTCGGCGCCTCCGACCACATGTTGGAAGCGACCGGCGCGCTCGTCACGATGTCTTCCAGCCTCTCCCGCTTCGTCTACGACCTGCTCATCTGGGCGCGGCCGGAGGTCGGGATCATCCGTATCAGTGACGAGTTCGTGCAGATCAGCTCGATCATGCCGCAGAAGCGCAACCCGGTCGTGCTGGAGCATGTCCGCGCTCGCATCGGCTACGTCTACGGCGACGCCGCGACCGTCGCCACCATGGTCCACAGCAGCGCCTACGGCGACACGGTCGACGTCGAAGACGAGATCTACGTCCCCCTCGCCCGCTGCTTGGACGCGGCGGCGAGCGTCCTCGACCTCCTGACCGCCGTTTTCGCAACGATCGGCGTCGATCGCGACCTCCTCGCCGCCCGCGCCGGCCAAGGGTTCACGACCAGCACCGAGCTCGCCGATACCTTGGTCCGCCGCTACGGCCTGCCCTTCCGCACCGCGCATGCGGTTGCCGGCAAGGTAGTCAAGGCAGCCATCGCGGAAGGCAAGGAGGCGGACAGCATCACCGTGGCGATGGTCGAAGTTGCGGCGCGGTCGGTCATCGGTCAAACCATCGGTATCGACGAAGCAACGCTACGCAACGCGCTCGACCCGTGGCAATTCGTGCGGTCCCGCGCGATCCCGGGCGGCCCCGCACCTGAGGCGATGCGCCGTTATTTGAGCGATTGCCGTGGCCGTCTCTACGACGATCGACGTTGGCTGGCAGGCGAACGGGAACGCCTGATGGCCGCCGATGCAGAACGGTCTTCACGTGCCGAACGGCTGCCAATGTAGGGTGCCGCGTAGGGGCGGACCGGGTGCTCTCTGGGCGATGTCCGCCCGCGATCCAACCGCGACGCGTCGGTATTGCGGACGGGCGGACACGGGGATTCGGACTTACGGAGTCCGAGACATCGGCACGGCTTTGGCCACGTAGAGGAGCCAGTGACGTGTACCAGATGCGTCGCATGCGAAGTCGTCCACGGAGAACCCCGCTTGGGTGAGGAGGATAGCGACCTCCTCTGGACTGTAGCGGGCGAAGAAACGTTGGACGCCGGCGCCATACGGATCGTCTTCCCAGACCTCGCCCCGGCCTTCCTGGACGCCGAGCACCAGGTAACCGTCCGGCAGAAGCACTCGTCGCATCTCTCGCAGCGCGACCGGCGCGTCCGACTTGGGTAGGTGCAGCAGCGCCGCGATGCTCCAGACTGCCGCAAAGCGGGCATCCTGAAAGGGCAGTCGGCGCATGTCGCCTTGCACGAGTGATCCCCGCGTGCGGGTGCGCGCCTCACCGAGCATCGCCGCCGACAAATCGAAGCCGATAACCTGGCCTCCGTGGGACTCGAACCAGGCGATGTCGCGCCCTGTACCGCAGCCAACGTCTAAGATGCGCTCGGATGAGCCAATCCACTCCAGCATGCGAGCGCCAGTGGCGATCAGGCCTGTCGGCATGGCCGCGTGCCTCTTTGCGAACGCGGGCGCGATCGTATCGTACGCGACCCGCATCTGTTCTCTATCCATCAGTATTCTCCGATCTGATCTGCGCCATGTTACGCTGCCTCGCCAAAGCACAGGAGGCGGTCAATTGCGGCAGGCATCCGATCCCGACATGAACAAGAGTACGCCCTGGTTTCACGGTTCGCCGTATCGTCTCACGGAACTGAAGGCAGGCAGCACGATAACGCAGGACCGAGCACTTGCCAGAGTTTTCTCCCATAAGCCGACGCTGGTATCCATCGACGACAACGGCGAGCTGCAGCACAACGGTCGTCTGCCAGGAGTTCTGCATCGTCTGGCGGAACAGGTGCAAACTGGCGACCTCGTGCCGGTTCCCGGATCGACCATGGCGCCAGGGAAAGAATGGTTGATCACCCGTCCGATTCGAGTCATTGCCCTGGAAGAGACATCGCCTATGCCTGGGGAGTTGCTGAGTGCCGATGAAGAGGCAGATCTGCGAGATCGTCAGACACGCGGAGGGCAAGGGTGATCACGAGGCAGGGCCGTCGATCGGACGTCATCGTCGTCGGCGGTGGCGTCGTCGGGTGCTCGATTGCCTACCGGTTAGCAGTCGCCGGGCGGCGGGTCTTGCTAATCGAGAAGCGCGGGTTAGCCGCCGGGGCCTCGGGTCGGAATGGCGGGATGACCGGCGCCGGGTCGATGATGCACGCCGGAGCCGGTGCGGCGGTGGCGGCGCTGACGAACGCGAACCTGGCGATGATGCGGGCATTGCCGCAGGAGCTGGGGTGCGACTTCGCGCTCTGTCTTCCGGGCACGCTCGAAGTGGCGACGACGCCGGAGCAATACGACCACCTTGTCCATGGCGTCGCGCTCCAGCGCGCGGTCGGGCAAGATGTCCACCTGCTCGACCGGCAGGAAGCGCGCGCTCTGTTGCCCGCGCTGAACGACGCCATCCTCGGCGCGAAGTTCGCACCCGGCAACGGTCACCTGTGGCCCTTCGCGCTGGTCAACGGCTTCGCCGACGTCGCGCGTCGCCATGGGGCGGAAATCCGGACTGGCGCGGAGGTCGAGCGGTTGCTCGTTCACGGCGATAGCGTCGTCGGCGTCTCGGTCAACGGAGAACGGATCGAGGCTGATGAGGTCGTGCTGGCGACGAATGCGTGCACACCGCGCCTGATCGATTTGCCTCCCGGCGCCATCGTGCCGGCGCGAGGACAGATTCTGGTCACGCAGTCATTGCCGCCCGTCCTCGCCCACCCCTTTGGCACGAACTTCGACAAGGAGTACGGCCGGCAGACGGCGCACGGGCCGATCGTCTGTGGCGGCTACCGGCGCCTCGACGTCGATGAAGGACTCGGACAGTACGAAGAGCGGGTGACGCCGCCGGTCCTGGCCGGCATCGCCGCCTGCCTCACCAGCCTCTTTCCCGGGCTGCGCGGGGTCAGGTTCGTCCGCGCCTGGGCCGGCATCATGGGCTTCACCGCCGACGGCCTGCCGTTGATCGGCCGCGACCCGACCCGGCCAGGGCTGACCATCGCCGCCGGCTTCAATGGCGGTGGTTTCTCCTGGGCCGCGATTACCGGCCAGATCGTCGCGGACATCCTCACCGGTCGCGATCCGGGCTTCGACCTGGATCCCTTCCGCCCGGAGCGCTTCGCCCGCGCCGGAACCTCCTGGAACAACCCGTTCACGGCGGGCGAGAAGAGCCACGCGGTGGTGGCATAGCTCGCGGCGGTCGAACTCAAGGCCGTCGTGATATGCAACTATAC
>JBOGUE010000068.1:0-6155 GCA_050695955.1 Thermomicrobiales bacterium
GGGAGCGGAGTTGCGGCACAGGTCCCGCCCCTACGACCGAACCCGCGACAGGGCATTGACAAACCCGCAATTCGATGATACATACTCAGTATATATACCGTGTATGTATCATCACCGAGGCAGGTCAAACCGTGAGGAACACCGGGCGAGGCAAGCAACACCATGCGTAATGCCCTCCTCGCCGTGCTCGCTCGCGGCCCAGCCCATGGCTACGAGCTCAAGCAGGCCATTGAGGGGGTCTTCGGCGGCGCCTGGCCGGCCATCAACATCGGCCAGATCTACACCACCCTTGGCCGGCTGGAGCGCGACCGCCTCGTCCGCGTTTGTCACGTCGCCCAGGCCCACCGGCCGGACAAGAAGGTCTACGAGTTGACTGACGAGGGACGCAAAGAGCTCGACGAATGGTTTGCCGCGCCCAGCGCCGGCCCACGCCTGCGCGACGAGCTCTTCACCAAGGTAATCCTGGCGGGCCTGCAGTGGCTCAACGGCGGCGCTGACCCCGCCCAGCTCATCGAGCGCCAGCGCCGGCACTTCCTCCAGGCGCTGCGCGAGCTCGGCGACCTCGCCGCCTCGCCCGAATCCCAGGCCAACCCGGCCGCCGCTCTCCTCTTCGAAGGCGCCATGCTCCACATCGAGGCAGACCTCAAATGGTTGGAACGGTGCGAGACGTTCCTCGCCCAACGAGTGCGGGTAGGTTGATGACGATGATTCGACACGCCGTCGATCCAAATAGGACGCCGGCCGCCATCGCGACTCGAGGCCTGTGTAAGGTCTACGAGTCGGACGGCGTCCCGGTCGAGGCGCTACGCGGCGTCGACCTCAACGTCCCGCCCGGCGAGTTCGTCGCCATCATGGGCCCCAGCGGCTGCGGCAAGTCAACCCTCCTCCACCTCCTCGGCGGTCTCGACCGCCCCACAAGCGGCGAGATCCACCTCGCCGGCGAGCGCGTCGACCGCCTGAGCGAGGCGAAGTGGGCCACCCTGCGCCGCCGCCGCATCGGCTTCGTCTTCCAGTTCTTCAACCTGATCGACAACCTCACCGTCGCCGACAACGTTGAGCTGCCCGCGCTCTTGGCGGGCGTCCCCACGGGAGAAGCGCGCCGCCGCCGGATGACCCTCCTGGACGACCTCGGCATTGCCGGCAAATCCCGCGAAGTACCCGGCCGGCTCTCCGGCGGCGAGCAGCAGCGCGTCGCCCTTGCCCGCGCGCTGATCAACCAACCGGCCGTGATTCTGGCGGACGAACCGACCGGCAATCTCGATTCCGGCGCATCCGCGGACGTCCTCCGCCTCTTGCGCCAGTCCCACGATCAGGGCCAAACGATCGTGCTCGTCACCCACGACGCGCGCGTCGCCAGCGCCGCCGACCGCGTGCTGACGATGCGCGACGGCCGCATCTCCGACGAGACGCGACTCACCGACTCCAAACGCGAGATGAGCCGAGTCCTCTCCGAATTGATCGACTTGGACGCCTAGCCATGCCGTACGCCCACGCCCTCTATCGCAAGGGTCTCGGCGACCTCCGCCGCACGCCGGTCCAGAGCCTGGCCATTGTGCTCATGGTCGCGGCGGCCACCGCCACCGTCACCCTGGCCTTGATCCTCTGGCGGCACGCCGACGACCCTTGGCAGCGCGTCTTCGCCGCCACCAACAGCCCGCACGCGGTCTTTTACAGCGCCGGTGCAAACGCCGACCTGGCCTCAATCGCGGCCCTCGACGGCGTCCAGGAGTCGGCCGGGCCGTTCCCCGTCGTCTCCGACCGCGACCTGGTCCGCGACGGCGAACGCGAGCGGCTCAACATCTTTGGCTTCCCGTCCGAGCGTCCCCCGGTCGCCTATCCCGTCCTCGCCGACGGCCGCTGGCTTACCCCCACCGGCGATAAGGAGATCGTGCTCGACTGGCGGCTCGCGGACAGCCGCGATATCCGCATCGGCGACCAGGTCGACGTCGAATCGCCTGGCGGCACGACCCGCCTCACCGTCGTTGGCCGCTCCATTACCGCCTGGCGCGGTCCGTACCCAGACTGGCGCCCCGCCACAGCCTACGTGCTGCCCAGCACCTTGAGCCTGCTCGATCCGGACCATGCGCGGACCATCTTCTTCGTCCGGCTCGACAACCCCGACGCCGCGGACGCCTTTATCGCGCATGCCGTCGCCGGATTCCCCGAAGGAGCGCTCTGTTGCACCACAAGTTGGGAAGAAGTCAGCCGGACTCTGCGTGAGTTCAGCAGTGCCGTCATCATCATCCTGGGCGTCCTCAGCCTCTTCGCCATGATCACCGTCGTCCTGGTCGTCGCCAATACCATCGGCGGCCGCATGCTCACCCAGCGCCGCGAGATTGGCTTGCTCAAGGCCGCCGGCATGACTCCCTGGCAGGTGACGCTCCTCTTTCTCCTCGAACACCTGATCCTCGGGCTGATCGGCACGCTCGTTGGGCTCGTTGCCGGATTCGTCACCAGTCGCTTCTTCCTCTGGCGAGTCGCCGCGCCCTACGACGCCGCGCCCGTCCCCGACAACGACTGGTTGCTCGGACTTCCGGTTTTCGGCAGCGTCCTCCTTCTGGTGGCGCTGGCGACGATCGTCCCGGCCTGGCTCGCGGGCCGCGTCGGCGCCGCCGATGCGCTCACGCCCCGCCGCCGGCGCACCCATCGCTCGTCCTGGCTCGGCAGCCTGGCGCTCCGCCTGCGTCTACCCGCCGCGGTCGTCGTCGGCCTGAAGGACGTCTTCGCCCGCCCACTCCGCGCCTGGCTCGCCGTGGTCGCCCTGACCTTTACCCTCACCACCGCTTGCATCGCCCTCGGGATGGAGTTCACCCTCGACTCCTACTTCGACGGGTCAATCTGGGCCGACAATCCGCACGAGCTCGTCGTCCAGCGCGACGAGGTCGCCAACGACGAGACCCGCCGCATCCTCGACGGCATGCCCAGCGTCACCGGCTATGTCGCCGACCTTCAAATCTCGGCTAAGCAAACGGGCGAGAATCGATGGTTCGGGGTCCGCGCCGTCGAGGGGGACGTCGACGCGGTCGGCCTCCACATTCGCGAGGGCAGGCGCTTCGCGGCGCCCGGGGAGGCGATTGTCGGTCAAGGTCTGCTGGACGCCACCGGCCTCGCGGTCGGCGACGACCTCCATCTCGTCGTCGACGGTCAACCACTCGACCTCCGCATCGTCGGACGGTACGTCGAGTTCGAGAACAACGGCCAGACAGCGATGGTCTCGTTCGATACGATCCGCACGGTCCTTCCCGGCACGGAGCCCATAGCATACCTGGTGCAACTTACCTCCGGTACGGACGAGAACGCGATCAAGGTCGACCTCCTGAGTGCGTCCGGCGGCCAGTTCGGCATCGCCGTTCAGTCGGCAGAGCCCAACCGGCGAGAAGTCTTCGAGCTGCGCCTCGTGGTCTACAGCGTCATCGCCCTCCTCGTCGCCGTTGGTCTCATCAACCTCATCACGGTCGCGCTCCTCGGCGTCCGCGACCGCGTGCGCGACCTCGGCATTCTCAAGGCCCTTGGCCTCACCCCCCGCGAGTTGATCGTCGGCGAAGTCACCGGCATGGCGGTCTTAGCCCTCTTAGCGTGGGCCATCGGCATGCCGCTCGGGATGGTCGTCGGCCCCGCCGTCTACGACGTCATCGCCAACAATGATGGCCTCGGATCCGGTCTGGCGATTCTGCCGGGCTGGCCGTGGCTCCTTGCGCTCATTCCAGCCGCAATGCTCGTCGCGGCGCTCGCCGCCGTCATCCCCGCCCGTATTGCCGCTCGATTGCCCGTTGCCGGCGCACTGCGCGCCGAATAGTCGTCAGCCGCGTCAGAAAGGACAGACTCATGACCGGACGTTTCTCACTCGCTCGCTTGGCCCATACCTGCGCCCGCCGCGGCTGGATCGTCGTTTCCCTCTGGCTGATCGCCCTCGCGGTCGCCGGGTTCGCCGCTGCAACCTACCTCGACACCCTCACCGGCGACGACGACTTCACCGGCAATCCCGAGTCGGTACGCGCCTGGAATCTGCTGCAGGAACGGATGCCGCCTCCCTCCCCCGGCCAGGGTGGTCCCACCGAGACCATCATCATCCGCTCGTCCTCCTCCACGGTCGATGATCCGGCATTCCGTACAGCCGTCGAGCAGATTGCAACCGAGCTCCGCGCCGTCGACGGCGCTGTCCGCGAGGCCCCGACCTACTACGACGCCATCGCCGCCAACGACGAGCGAGCCGAGATCCTCGTCTCCCCCGACCGCACGACCACCATCATCCCTGCCGGCATCACCTGGAATGGGCGCGACGCATTCCTCGCCCGCCTCACCGAGCTGGAGGTTCAATACGCGGGCGCGGGCGTCGAGATCCTCTTCATCAGCGAGCCGACCATCGACGACGAGATCGACCGCCTGCTCGACGAGGACCTCGTCCAGGCGGAGATGTTCGGCCTGCCGGCGGCGCTGATCGTCCTCGTCGTCGTCTTCGGCGCACTCGTCGCCGCCGGCCTGCCCATCGCCCTCGCCCTCATCTCGATCGGTATCGCCATCGGCCTCACCGCCGCCATCGGCAGCGTCACCGACATGTCAATCTACGCCATCAACATGATCACCATGATTGGCCTCGCCGTTGGCATCGATTACGCCCTCTTCATCGTCGAACGCTACCGCGAGGAGCGCCGCCACGGGCGCGCAAAACTCGACGCCATCGCCGTCGCCGGCGGCACCGCCAGCAAAGCCGTCCTCTTCTCCGGCATGACGGTTGTCCTCGCTCTCACCGGCATGTTCATGCTTCCCACCACCCTCTTCCGCGGCCTCGGCGCCGGCGCCATCCTCGTCGTCATCGTCGCCGTCGCCGCCTCACTCACCCTCGTCCCCGCCCTCCTCGGCCTCCTCGGCGATAAGATCAATTGGCCCCGACTCAGGCGACAGGCGTCAGGCGACAGGCGTCAGGAGCACGACGAAGTTCCTGTCGCCTATCGCCTGACGCCTGTCGCCTCCGGCGGCTTCTGGCCCCGCATCACCCACGTCGTCATGGCGCGGCCAGTCGTCAGCGTCGTCCTCGTCTCAGCGCTCCTGATCGCGCTGGCGCTCCCCTACTTCGACATGCAACGCGGGACGAACGGCGGCGAGGCGTTGCCGGATGGCGAGATCAAACGCGCCTACCAAATCCTCGAAACCGACTTCGCCGCCGGCCTCATCGACCCCGTGCAGATCGTGGTCGACGGGCAGCAATCCGCGGAAGTCGACGCCGCCATCGACCGGCTCGTGGGCACACTCGAAACTGATGCGGCTTTCGGCCAGGTGACCCGCCGCGAGTGGATGCCGAATAACGACCTCGCCCTCATCGAGATTCCGCTCAAGGCCAACGCCAACGATGCAGCCGCCTATGACGCTATCGAGCGCCTGCGCGACAATTTGATCCCGCAAGCCTTCGCCGGCACCGGCGCCGAAGCCCTCATCACCGGCGACGCGGCCACCAACCTCGACCTCAACACCCTTGTCGAGGACGGCACCCCCCTCGTCTTCGCCTTCGTCCTCGGCCTCAGCTTCCTGCTCCTGCTCCTCGCCTTCCGCTCGATCGTCGTGCCGCTGAAGGCGATTGTGATGAATCTACTCTCGGTCGGCGCCGCCTACGGTCTGATTGTCCTCGTCTTTCAGAAGGGATACGGCGCCGATTTCCTCGGCTTCCAACAGACGCCGACCGTCGAGGCCTGGGTCCCGATCTTCCTCTTCTGCGTCCTCTTCGGCCTCTCGATGGACTACCACGTCTTCCTCCTCAGCCGCATCCGCGAACACTACGACCTCACCCACCGCAACCGGGAGTCGGTCGCCGTCGGCTTGCAAGCCACCGCCCGCCTCATCACCGGGGCGGCCTTGATCATGGTCGCCGTCTTCGCCGGCTTCGCCAGCGGCAGCCTGGTGATGTTCCAGCAAATCGGCTTCGGCCTCGCCGTCGCCGTCTTCCTCGACGCCACCATCGTCCGCTCCATCCTCGTCCCCGCCAGCATGGCCCTACTCGGCGACCGCAACTGGTACCTCCCAGCCTGGCTCAACTGGCTCCCCGACCTCCGCGTTGAAGGCCACCCCCCCGCCACCGCCACCGCGCGGGGAGATGATTAGGAGCGCCCCGTCGTCGTAGGGGAGGGACCTGCGCCCTCCCCATCGGTCGAAGACCGATATGC
>JBOGUE010000069.1:0-4450 GCA_050695955.1 Thermomicrobiales bacterium
ACTGAGACGAGTGTGGGAGATGAAGCTAAGAGGGCTCTAAGAGGGATACAGCCCTCACCCCTGCCCCTCTCTCCCTCCGTTTTGAGGGAGAGAGGAAGTCGCGGCGCTGGCGCGCCGCTCCCGTTCACCCCCTCTCCCGCGCACGGCGGGTACCCTCTGGGTGCGGTGGCGCGAAGCGCCGGGGGTGAGGGCTGACTTACAAACGTGCTCAGTCGCCTTTCACCGGCGTCGCGGTGCCGACCTCGACTGGACGTTGCGCGGCGACGTCGTGCCGGGACAGGCGGCTCGGCCACCAGGTTTTGGGGCCGATCTCCAGCGCCAGGGCCGGGACCAGGATCGAGCGGACGAGGAAGGTGTCCAAGAGGACGCCGAAGGCGATCACCACGCCCAACTCGACCAGAAAGACGAGCGGGAAGACGGTCAACACGGCGAAGGTCGCCGCCAGGACGATGCCGGCGCTGGTGATGACGCCGCCGGTGACCGAGAGGCCGCGCAGCACGCCCTCGCGGTGGCCGTGCTGCGCCACTTCCTCGTGGACGCGGGTCATGAGAAAGATGTTGTAGTCGATGCCGAGTGCGACGAGGAAGATGAAGGCGAAGAGGAGGAACCCGAAGTCGACGCCGGCGTAGTCGAAGAACCAGTCGAAGGCGAGCACGCTGGCGCCGATTGCGGCCAAGAACGAGAGGACGACCGTCGCCATCAGCAGCAGCGGCGCAACGATGGCCCGCAAGAGGATCATCAGGATGATGAAGACGACGAGCAGCACCAGGGGGATGATCACGCGCTCGTCGCGCGTTGATGCCTCGCTGATGTCGAGCGCGACCGCGGTGTCGCCGCCGACGATGGCGCCGGCGTCCGGTACGGCATGGACCACGTCGCGCAGGCGCTCGATGGTCTCTTTGGCCGCCCCGCTCGATGGGTCATCGATCAGGATCACCGGGATCATCGCCAGTGGCTCGCCCGATGCCGGATCGTCGGCCGTGAGCGGTTGTTCCACGGTGGCGACGCCTTCGATACCTTGGACCGCCTCGGTGACCTCCTGGGCGGTGGAGGCGTTGGCGATGACGTAGGCCGGGGTGGAGGCGCCCGCTGGGAAGTGAGCGGCGATCAGCTCCTGCCCCTCGATTGACTCGGGCGTGGTCGTGAATTGCTCGGCCGCGGTGAGGCCGGTTTCGATCTGGGTCAAGCCGAGGGCCAGCAGCACGAGGAGGAGGACGGTGCCGATCCAGGCCGGGCGCGTGGTGCGGCCAACCCAATTGGAAACGCGGGTCCAGATGCCGAGCTCGTCGCGGGAGTGCTGGCCGAAGCGGGGCACGAACGGCCAGAAGAGCCAACGGCCGAGGATCACCAGGAGCGCGGGCAGCAGCGTCGTCATTGCCAGCAGGGCGCTGAAGATGCCGGCGGCGGCGACCGGGCCGAGACCGCGGTTCGAGTTCAGCTCGGCAGCGAGCAGGCAGAGCATGCCGATCATCACCGTGGCGGAGGAAGCGATGATAGCGGGACCGGCGCGGCGCAGCGCGAGCTGCATCGCCTCGTGCTTGTCCTCGTGGTTATGCAGCTCCTCCCGGTAGCGGGCGAGCAGCAGGAGCGCATAATCGGTGCCGGCGCCGAAGACGAGCACGGTCAGGATGCCGGAACTCTGGCCGTTGACGGTGACGTCGGCGTACTTGGCGAGGAAGTAGACAAAGGCGTTGGCGAACTGGCTGGCGATGCCGACCGTAAGCAGGGGCAGCAGCCACAAGATCGGGCTGCGGTAGATGATCAGGAGCAAGATGGTGACGACGGAGACCGTGGCGATGATGAGCGTGCCGTCGATCTCGCCGAAGACCTCGACGAAGTCGCTCAGGGTGCCGGCGGGGCCGGAAACCTTCGCGTCGAGACCCTCGGGTGCGCCCTCTTCGACCGTCGCCTTGATCTCGTCGATCTGGTCGAAGAGCACCTCCTCGTCTTCTTCGTCGCCGACAAGGGGGATGGTCAGCAGCAACGCCTGGCCGTCCTCCGACGTGACCGCCGGTGGGATTTCGCCGCCAAAGGCGATGCTGGTCAGCGCTTGCCGGTCTTGCTCGACGGCGGCTTCGTCCTCGGCGGTGATGCCGCCGTCGCGTTCGTAGACGATGACCGCGGGGACTGTTTCGTCGCCGAAGAAGGCCGGTTGCAGCGCGACGACCTCGGTCGACTCGGCAGTGCGCGGCAACCAGGCGGAGGAATCGTTCTCCTCGACCTCGCCGATCCGGTTGCCGAACGTCACGGCGACCACGGCGAGCACGATCCAGACCGCGAGGAGGACCCATTTTCCTGTGCGCGATGCAATGAAGTCGGTGATTCGGGTGAGCGCCATCAACGTGACTCCTTCAGATTGTTGACCCCTCAATACGGGCGGGTGATCCCACCACATGAGGCGGGCGGGTCGTCGACCCGCCGCCTCTGCTGATCATCGTGTCGCCGGGACGTTCGGCCCGGGTCAGTCGCGTGTCATACCCCCTCGCCCTTTTGCTCCCATGAGGGCTGCTCCCACTTCGGCGGCTGCCAGGGGCGGACGATGGTCGTGCCGCGGCCGGCGATCACGACGCCCAACCAACCGGCGGCGGTCGTCAGCGCGAATCGAAGCGTCTCGACGAGGTCGTTACCGCCGAAGACGAAGACCCCGACGCCGGCGGCGATGAAGCCGATGATCGCGCCGTGGACCGGTTTGAGACCGCCCCGCACGGAGCGGGCCGCCCACCAGGCGGCGCCGGCCGTGGCCAGCACCGCCAAGGTTGGCAGTAGCCACATGACAAGACTCGCCACCAGTGGGGGCGCGAGACCCGCCGCTAGAATCCAACCCCACTTCGCTTGCCGGATCTCTTCCGGAACCATGTTGCGACCTCCATGGCCTTTCCGCGTCATGCTGCATGTTGAACCGGGATGGCGCCCGGTGCTCGACTCACCGGGCTCATAGTATGACGCCGGTGACGCCGAGACATCCGGGCGGGCCGCGGAATCGAAGGTAGGGTTATCCCCCAGTAGTCAGTAGTCAGTAGCCAGTAGTCAGTGCGCTACGATGATGATGAACGACTATCGACTATCGACTGACTACTGACTACTGGCTACTATCGACCGTTACGTTGCTGACGCCGCCTTTGAGGTCAAAATGGTAGCGATCGGCGGCGGCGTGGTAGTTCGGGGTTTCCTGACGGAGGTCGCCGCTGATGCCGCCGAACTGTTGATCGTCGAAGGTCAGGCGAGCGACGCCGCCATGGGCGCGGAACCGTGCGGCGACGCCGCTGGGCCGGTGGAGGGTGACGTTGCTGGCCCCGCCGTCGACCTGGATCGGGACGGTGCCGGTGGGAGCCGGCAGGATGAGCTCGACGTTGCTGACGCCACCGCCGATGGCGAACGAGCGAAGCGGTAATGCGGTGAGGTCGCCTTGCAGATGTGAGACGCCGCCGCGGACCTCGATCTCCCAGGGGATCGACCCGTTGAGGGTGATCGTCGTCAGCCGTTTCCCCCAAGCGAAGATCTGCTTCAGCCACTCCCCGAGCGGAGGGCGGACACGGTGGAACGTGACCGTGCCGCCGCTGACCTCGACGTCGATCTCGGGATCTTCGATGCGGGCGCGGTAAAGGTCCGGCATCGCCGCATCGACGAGGAGGGTGGCGTTGGCGAGACCGTGGGTGAGCGCCAGGCGACCACTTTTCACGTCACCGAGCGGGGTGGCGAATTGCCGCGGGTCCGGTGCTGGTTGTGGCGTCGTTTGATTGGCTGTGGATGCGAAATCGGTGGACATCGATTGCTCCCTTCGTGTGTCGTTCGTGTCGAGTGACCGCGTGCACCCGTCTCCTGGTATACTCATCTTATCGACTCGTTTTCTCATCGGCTAGTTTTCTTACTAGCTGAGAGATTTAGAGCATAAGAAGGATAGAGCGGTTTGTCAAGGGGTGATGCTGTCGCAATTGACAACGCGTCGAAAACGGTCCAAGCACCAGCGCGGGCCGCGCTCCTGGTTGAGCTCGGGGACGTGCTGCGCCTGGCGAGCGGCCAAGGTGTGATGTTCAGCGAAGCGATGGCGAAGCGAATAGGGATCAATCCGACCGATCTGGAGTGCTTGGGGCTGCTTGAGCAGTACGGGCCACTCACGGCAGGTCGTCTGGCGGAGCTAACCGGACTCACCACCGGCGCCATCACCGGGCTAGTTGATCGCCTCGAACGGCGCGGCTACGTCGAACGGGAGCGCGACCCCGGCGATCGGCGGCGGGTGATCGTCCGGCTCTTGCCCGACCACTTGCCCCGCGATCTGGCGGCGTATGACGACATGAATCGCGGTATGAACGAGGTCTGCGCACGGTACAGCGACGACGAACTGCGGCTCATCATCGACTTCATGCGCCGCGCCTTCGCCGTGGTGCAGGAGGCCACGGCGAAGCTGCAGGAGTCGTAGGCGACAGGCGACAGGCGACAGGCGACAGGCGTC
>JBOGUE010000070.1:0-2521 GCA_050695955.1 Thermomicrobiales bacterium
CACGCGGCGTTAGACCGCTCACAGGAAGAACTATCGCGGATCGGATTCGAGATCGAACCGTTCGGTGACGGATCGGTCGTCGTGCGTACGGTTCCGGCCATGGTGACGAACGTCGATGTCGGCGAGCGCCTGCGATTCATCCTCCAGGAATTGGCGGAGGGAGGTTCTGGCGAGAGTTGGCTAGACGCGGTGGCGATCAGTGCCGCATGCCACACGTCGATTCGGGCGGGACCCCTACTCTCACTCGCCGAGATGCGCGAGCTTGTGGCGGAACTGGAACGGACATCCCAGCCGCGGTCCTGCGGACATGGCCGGCCGACGATGCTGCATCTCACGCAGAACGAACTCGAGCGGCAATTCGCCCGGCGCTGATTCGACGATTTCACGTACTGTTGGGGTCGTAATACCCCCGAAGATCGTTGAACTTAATCCGAATGACATCGCGCAGATTGTGCCAGGTGTCCCGGGCCGGATTCACTTTGCTCTGCTTGCCGTAGGTCCAGACAACCGGTATCGACTGGACCGCGAAACCGCGACGTCGCGCGACCACCAGGAGTTCGACGTCGAAAGCGGTGACTCGCGCTCCGGTCACGGTCGCACCCGCTGTGGCATACAACCGTGTGCCGTCGAGTACCGCGTCGAGTGCGGACCTCGTGAAAAGTTTGAAACCGCACTGCGTGTCTTGAATGCCAGGCAGAACCAACTGTCGCACCAACACATTGAACGCGCGGCCCATCACATGACGGTAGTAAGGTTCGCCGATTCGCCGCGCCCCGGCGCCTTCTCGGGAGCCGATCACCACGCCCGCGCCGCTCTTGACAGCCGCGCGAAACGTGTTGAAGTAATGGAGCGGCGTAGCCAGGTCCGCGTCGGTGAATGCGATGAGGTCACCGTTCGCCACCGACATGCCGGCGCGGAGGGCGGCCGCTTTGCCACCGTGCGGGATGGAGATAACCGAAACAGGGTCGTACGCCGCCGCAAACGATTCTGCGATAGGACGGGTTGTGTCATCGCTACCATCGTCAACGACGATCAGCTCAAAATCGTACGGTTCGCTAACGAGATACGACCACGCCGCCATCAGCGTGGCATGGAGGTGCGATGATTCGTTGTATGCCGGGATCACGAGCGAGAGCGACGGCGGGCGACTCGAACGTTCCGCCGATTGTTCTGCGTCGTTCACGCTCCGTGTGATCCGATCCCCGACCATCTGAATGATGCGCGGCTCATGAGTCGGCGGATTTTACCATAGCGATCCGGCTGCGCCGCTGAGAGAATGGTCAAGGCATAGGCAATGGTGTACGGACGCCTGGTATAGTGGAGGTCGGGCAAGTGAATACTCCGTTTGTGTCGCGACGAGATGGGCCGGGAATGGCGCCCTAACCCAAGAAAGAGCAGGCTTGCTGATGCTTGAATTTGGATCCCACATGTCGATTGCGGGAGGCTGCGACCTCGCGTTGACGCGCGCGGCGGCGTTGGAAATTGCCGCGTGTCAGCTCTTCACGAAAAACGCAAGCCAGTGGCGAGCTAAACCTCTCGACCCAGCGGTGATCGAGCGTTTTCACGCGCAACGTGCTGCTACCGGGATGCGGCATCTCGTGGCGCACGATTCGTATCTCATCAACATCGCATCGCCCGCCGATGAATTGTGGGAAAAGTCAAGACTGGCGCTCATGGAAGAGCTCGACCGCTGCGATCAACTTGGCGTACCGTACCTTGTGTCGCACCCTGGCGGACATATGGGTAGCGGAGAAGAGGTCGGCATCCGGCGTGTGGCCGAGGCGATCAACCGAATCCACGACGAGCGGCCCGATGGTGCGTCGGTATTGCTGCTCGAGACGACAGCTGGACAAGGCACGGCCCTTGGTCGAACCTTCGAAGAGATCGCCGGCATTCTGTCGCTCGTTGAGGACAAGCAACGCGCGGCGGTCTGCCTGGATACGTGCCACATTTTTGGTGCCGGGTACGACCTCCGCGATCAGGCGACGTACGACGCGACGATAAATTCGTTCGACGAAGTGATCGGCCTGGGACAAGTCAAGGTCATCCACCTCAACGACTCGAAGAAGGCTTTGGGCAGCCGGGTCGACCGCCATGCGCACATCGGAGAGGGTGAACTTGGACTGAGCGCCTTCGAATTGCTGGTCAACGATCAGCGATTGGCTGGGCTGCCGGGCATCCTGGAAACGCCAAAAGGTGACAATGACGAAGACGACCGCCGTAACCTCGCCACCCTGCGGTCGCTCGTGCGCGAAGTTGCGGCGGCTGTGTAGGCGGTCTACGACACTGCCTGGCTCTCCAACCGGTTGACGACGAGCAGACGCATTTCGGTCATATCTTCAATGGCGTAGCGCAGCCCTTCGCGGCTGAGGCCGGAGGCCTTGATGCCGCCGTATGGCATGTGGTCGATACGGTAGGTCGGGACGTCGTTCATGATGACCGCGCCCGTCTCGACCTGCTCAAAGGCATAGAGGGCGTGTTCGAGCCGATTGGTGAAGATCCCTGCCTGTAGACCATAGAC
>JBOGUE010000071.1:0-7730 GCA_050695955.1 Thermomicrobiales bacterium
TCCGCGCCGGCCGCATCTCCCGGCGCGCGTTTGGGGCCGGGGCGCTGGCGCTCGGGCTCTCCACCGGCGCCGTGCACACCGTCCTCGCTCAGCCCGAATCGATCACGGAACTCGACACCGTCGACGGGACCTTCCCACTCACCGAGGACAAGGTTTCCTTCCGCGTTCTCATCCCCTCGAATCCCGTCATCGAAGACTTCGAGACGAACGCGTTCACCACATGGTACGAGGAGAAGACGAACGTCCACATCGAGTGGGAAATCGTGCCGGAGCAAGAGGCCCTGGCCAGCCTCAACGTGCGCCTCGCCAGCGGCGACTACCCCGACCTCATCATGGGCTTCAACCTCAGCAGCGTGCAGGGGCTGCCTCCCTCGCTCCAGATCCTCTACGGCGCGCAGGGCGTCTTCCTGCCGCTCAACGAGTACATCGACGAGCACGGCGTCGAGACCACACGGCTCTTCGAGCAGATGCCGCTCGCCCGCGAGGTCAGCACCGCCCCGGATGGCAACATCTACGCCTTGCCGGCGATCGATGGCTGCTACCACTGCACCTGGCCACAGAAGCTCTGGATCTACCAGCCCTGGCTGGACCAACTCGGGCTGGCGATGCCGACGACGACCGACGAACTTGAGCAGGTGCTGTTGGCCTTCAAGGAGCAAGACCCGAACGGCAACGGCGAGGCCGACGAGATTCCCTTCGTCGGGGCCACGGCCGGCGCGCACCCCGTCGACGCGTTCCTCATGAACAGCTTCATCTTCGACCCGGTCACGTTCGAACGGACCCGCCTCACCGTGCAGGAGGGCGTGGTCGCGGCGGTCTACGCCCAGCCGGCGTGGAAAGAGGGGATCGCCTACCTGGCCCGCCTCTATGCCCAGGGTTTGATCGGCCCGGAGAGCTTCACCCAGGATCGGGATCAACTCCGGCGACTCGCCAACAACCCCGACGTCCCCATCGTCGGCGCGGTCCCGGCCCTGGCTATTTCGTCTTTCATGGACATCGACGAAGACGGCGGCGGTCGTTGGACGGGGTACGTCGCGGCGGCGCCGCTGGAGGGACCAGAGGGTGTCAGGATCGCGGCGTATGATCCCTATCGACCGATATTCCCCGGCGCGTTCGTCATCACCAGCGCCTGTGAGCAACCGGAGTTGGCCTTCCGCTGGGCTGATGGCCTGTACGACCTGGAGACGACGATGCGCGCCGTCGAGGGGGTGCCGGGCGAACACTGGCGCTGGGCCGAAGCAGGCGAGATCGGCAACAACGGTGAGCCGGCCATCTGGGTGCGACTCGTCTCTTTCGGCGGGCAGCAGAACTTCTCCTGGAGCAATACCGGGCCGTTCTACTTCACCGAGGAGATCCACAGCGGGCAGGTGCTTGACCCGGAGAAGGCCGACCGCAGCCAGGAGACCATCCTCTACCGCGCAACTCAGGAACAGTACGTGCCGTATGCCCAGCCGGCGGAGTTAGTGTTGCCGCCGCTCTTCTTCGCCGAGGAGCAAGCGCAGGAAGTCGCCGAGCTCGGGGCCACGATCACCGGCTACGTCGAGGAGACGCTGGCTCTCGCCGTTTCGGGTCAAATCGACATCGAGGCCGAGTGGGACAACTACCTCTCCACCCTGGAGGGGATGGGACACCCCCGGTATCTCCAGATCTACCAGGAGGCGTACGACGCGACGGCAACGTAGGCGGCAAGGCGGCAAGGCGCGTCCGCCCCGTTCTCAGCCCTGGAAGGGCTTCTGTAGGTAGGTTGAGCGCTGGGTTTAACCCGGCGTCGGCTTCACATCGTCGCGGAGACGCGGAAGGAGCACAGATGGCAATCGTGGACGAAGGAACGATTCGCTCAGGGCAGGAGCAGCGGCCGGACGCGCGCCAGGATTCGCGGCTGGACTGGTGGCGGGAGGCCCGCTTCGGCATGTTCATCCACTGGGGGATCTACGCCGTGCCCGCCGGCCGGTGGCAGGGCAAGACGGCCCCCGGTCGCCAAGGCAGAAAACCGCTCGGCGAGTGGATCATGCTCGTGGAGCGCATCCCGGTGCGCGAGTACGCACCCCTGGCCGAAGCATTCAACCCGACCGAGTTCGACGCGGACGCCTGGGTGTCGCTGGCCAAACGAGCCGGGCAGAAGTACCTGGTGATCACCGCGAAGCACCATGACGGCTTCTGCATGTTCGACTCGGACCAGACCGACTACGACATCGTCGACGCGACACCGTTCGGTCGTGACCCGATGAAAGAACTGGCACGGGCGTGCCAGGAGCAAGGCGTCCGGCTCTGCTTCTACTATTCGCAGACTCAGGACTGGCGCCACGCGGGCGGTGACGGCAACGATTGGGACTACGACGAATCGACGAAAGACTTCGCCGGCTACGTCGAAAACTACGTCAAACCGCAGGTCCGTGAGCTGCTCACTAATTACGGCCCGATCGGCCTCATTTGGTTCGATACCCCGAAGCGCATTACGGTCGAACAGAGCCGCTCGCTCGTCGACTTTGTCCATGAGCTGCAGCCGGCGTGCCTGGTCAATGGCCGGATCGGCAACGGGTTGGGTGACTACGCCGAGGCCCGCGATAACGCCATCCCGGACGAGCTGCTCGACGCCGATTGGGAGACACCGGCGACGATCAATGACACCTGGGGTTACATGCTCGACGACCACAACTGGAAGTCGGCCGCGGACCTGATCCGTAAGCTGGTAGACATCGTCAGCAAAGGGGGCAACTACCTGCTCAACGTCGGCCCGACCGCCGAGGGCATGATCCCGGAACCCAGCGTCGAACGCCTCGAGGACATAGGCCGTTGGCTGGCGGCGAACGGGGAGGCAGTCTACGGCACGCAACCAGGGCCGCTGCAGGGACTGACCTGGGGTCGCAGCACGGCGAAGCCGGGCAGGACCTACCTGCACGTCTTCGACTGGCCCGCGGGCGGGACCATCGAGATCCCACGGTTCGAGACGACGATTGCTCGTGCCTCGTTGCTCGCCGATCCGGCCGCGGCCAGCCTGTCACTGACCGAGGAAGCGGGCCGTGTCGTCATTCAGGGACCAGCACAAGCTCCCGACGCGGCAAACACGGTAATCGTGCTGGACTAGGCGATAGGCGATAGGCGTTAGGAGAGACGAGACGACGTGGTCCCTATCGCCTATCGCCTATCGCCTCAGCCCTAACGCCCAACGCCTACACCTGCCGTGCGTCGAGCGCCGCCTGGTGGATCGCCAGATACTGCTCCAGCCCCATCCCCTCAAGCGTCCCCAGGTATTCCTCCCACTGCCCCTCGATGTCGAATTCGCCGATGATCGCGGCGGCGAAGGTTTGCTCGACGTAGTCGTTGATCGTGTTGCCCATCTCAGCCACCTGCTGTGCCTGCTCCTCGTTGAAGAAGAGCGGCGGCAGCACCATCTCCGCCGGCTGCCCGTAGGGCACGTACTTCTCCGCGGTCTCCTGGTAGAGAATGGTCGGTTGGCTGGGCAGCTCGGGGTCCGCCACCTGCCCGCTGTGGACCGGTTCCGGCCGGTAACATGGCGACATGCCCCGCCAGCAAAAGTTCTGCACCTGACCGAAGGGAACCAGCCGTGCCCAGACCGCCGGTTCGCCGTTATTCCCGACCTCGCCTGCCTCGGCCCAACGCCAGTGCTCACCGAGGGCGCCTTCATTTATCCGCATCGACGTCTCCAGGTCGTAGAGGCCGTCGATCCAGCGGAAGGCCAACTCCGGTTGCGCACAGGCGCTGGTAATGACGACCGCACCCAGCCCAAATGCTTGGTAGGGATCAAATGCGGCGAATTGCACGCCCGCCGGCCCGGCCAGCTGCGGCACGGTGGTATATCCGCGCCAACGACCACCCGGTTCCTGGCTGATGTCGATGAATGAGGACGGAGCGAGGGCCGGCACAGACCCCATGATCGGCACATCGGGATTGGTGGCGATCCGCCTGAGCTGATCGAGATCCTGGGTAAAGGTCTCCTGCGCAATCAAGCCCTGGGCATACAGACGGGCAAGGTACTGAACCCCCTCCTGCCACTCCGGCCGCGCGTAGACGGCAATGACTTCCCCGCTCGATACGGTCAACCAGGGTTCGCCCGGATTGAAGATGAAGGCATTCATAAAGACGCTGTCGAGCGGCTGCGCGCCGGTCGTGGCGCCAACCAGGGGCAACTCGTCGGCATCGCCGTTGCCGTTGGGATCCTGCTCCTTGAAGGCAAGCAAGACCTGCTCAAACTCGTCGGTCGTGGTCGGCATCGCCAGGCCGAGCTGATCCAGCCACGGTTGGTAAATCCAGAGCTTCTGCGGCCAGGTGCAGTGGTAGCAGCCGGCGATGCGCGGCAGCGCATAGATATTGCCGTCCGGCGCGGTGCTGACCTCCCGGGCACGTGGCATCTGCTCAAAGATCCGCTTCGTCTCGACGCCGTGCGCCTCGATCAGGTCGTTCAGCGGCAGGAACGCCCCTTGAGCGCCGTACAGCAGTTGCAGGACCGGCGGCAGTCCATTCACCGTCTGGAAGCCCATGATGACGTCGGGAATATCGCCGCCCGCGAACCGCACGTTCAGGCTGGTCTGCGCCCCCTGCCGCGGCACGATCTCCCAGTCGATGTGGACGTTCGTCTTTTCTTCGTACCATTTGGTGAACTCGTTGATCGCAAAGTCTTCAACTGACGGCTGTGACGGCGCCAGCACGCGCAGGGTGGCCTGTTCCTCGGTGAGGGGGAACGTGCCGTTCACCGTGTCGAGTTGCCGGATCGATTCGGGCTGCGCGCGAACGGACCGCGCCGCGCCGGCCGCGACGCCCATCGCCAGCGTCCCTCCTACAAACGCTCGCCGGGAGGTGTGACCGGCGCGGAGTCGTTGAATGAGACGGGCTTTGGTTTGGTGGGACATCATGACGATCCTTTCGTGATTCGATCCGCACGGCGAAGCCGTGCATCGCCCTCGGCTGCATCTCTCCGCGCGCCGCGGCGCCGGATCAACGGCGGGTGACCGACGTCATCTCCTTTCCCTCAGCTCCATCAGTGCTGGCAAACATGTCCCCGAGCACCCCGGCTTTCGAGGCGGCGATGTGATTCATCATCAGGTCCGCCGCCTCATCAACCCGACCAGCAAGCAGGGCGCGGAGGATGCGCTCGTGGCCGTCGAGCGCCGCATCCATTCGGCGCGGGTAACCGGTGTCACGGATCTGGAAGAAGCTGACCTGGCTGCGCAGCGCCGCCAGGATGCGGATCAGACGGCCGTTGCGCGAGGCGTAGATGAGCAGGTTATGGAATTGGAAGTCGTGTTGGAGGAAGGGCACGACGGGTTGCTCGGCCATCTGGTCCCGCAACGCCGTAATCCGGTCGAGTTGGTCGCGCAGGTCCGCTGGGCGCAGATTGGCGGCGCCCTGCCGCACGGCGAGGGCCTCGAGCGCGGCGCGAACGTCGTACATTTCGTGGACGTCGGTGGCGGTGAACTCGCGCACCCAGAAGCCGCGCCGGGGATCGGAGCGGACCAGCTCGTCTTGCACCAGGCGTTGCAGCGCCTGGCGGACGGGGGTGCGGCTGACGCCGAGCTGGGCCGAGAGCTCGACGTCGGAGAGACGCTCGCCCGGCTTGCGGGCGCCGGTGATGAGCTGACGCCAGATCTGCTTGTACGCGTGATCGCCGGCGGTGGGGAGCGGATCGCGCTCCTCGCCCCAGAGGAAGTGGAAGATTTGGTCGGCGATGGGATCGAGGGTGGCCGGAGAGTCGGCTGTCGTCACGACCATACCAAAGCCCTTTGCCGAGAGCGGCCCACCGCGTGCGCCTGGATTCTGTGTTCTGTATACAGACTGTCGGCGGGATGATACCGCCGAATCGTTCGCTAATCAAGGGGGGCTCGCGGTTTCGCCGGGTCGCTCGACGTAGACGTAGTACGCTCCCAGGCTGAGACCGTCGGCAGTGGTCAAGGCGGTCTCGACGTGGATCGGACCGGCCTCCAGGGCCAGCTCAAAGATGGCGGCCCGTGCGGTGGGCGCGACGTCCTGCTCGGCCGCGCATTGGCCGGCCCGAATTGCGGCCCGCCGGATAGGCATGGCCCGCCCGCCCCCGTAGCCGGTGGCGATGCCGTCGTCGTAGCGCTTCGGCTCACCGGGCAGACCGGCGGTCAGCGGCAGGTCCGCCTCGCGGGGCCAGCGGCGCAGCTCGAAGCGGTAGACGCCGGGGACCGCCACGTCGACTTCCCAGTAGCCGTTTTCCTCCGGTCCCTGATGCACCTGCGCCTGATTCCAGACGCACCGCGCGTCGTCGCCCCCGGTGATCGCGACCACCCGCTCCTCACCGGGATCCCGTCGCCAGTCATGCGACGTCAGCAGGACCGTCCCCGCGGTCTCGCCGACGACGATGGGTATCTCCTCGCCGATGCGCCCCGAGACGAGGCTCCACCAGCCCTCGTAGTCGTTGCGCATCCTGGCGACAACGTCCGGGTGCGCGGCCGCCACGTCGTCGCGCTGTTCCGGATCGCGCGCCAGATCATAGAGCGCGCGGCCATTGATCAGCCGCCAGTCGCCGCGCATGACGCAACTCAAACGCCACTTCACCGGATGCAGCACTCGCTGCGAATCGGTCACGATGGCCCGGTCGTCCCACGCCGCGCGGGCATCACCGGCCGGCTCCCCCTGCACTACCGGCAGCAGGCTCCGGCCATGGAAGGCCGCCGGTTCGTGGGCAACGCCGCACAGGTCAAGCAAGGTGGGAGCGACATCGACGTTGGCGGTCAGTGTGGCGACGTCCCGCCCTCGATCCAGCTCGCCGCCCGGCCAGTGGAGGAAGAAGGGCACGCGGTGGCCGCCCTCGTACGGGGAACCCTTGCCGCCGCGCATGCCGGCGTTGAAACCGTGCCGGACGAACTGGTCGCCGTCGCGCACCAGACCGCCGGCGCTGCCGTTGTCGGTCGTAAAGATGAAGATGGTGTTTTCGGTCAGCCCCAACGCATCCAGTTTCGCGCGCAGCACGCCCACGTTGTGGTCGATGCAACTGACCATCCCGTAGAACTTGAGCATCTGATCGGACGCCGGGTAGTTCAGCACGTCGGCTGCGGCGGGATCGGCTGCGACGAGGTCACGGTATGGCCGGGTGAAGCGTTCCGGCACAATGTGCGGCGTGTGGGGTGCGTTGGTGGCGACGCAACAAAAAAAGGGCCGATCCCGATGCCGCTGGATGAAGTCGATCCCCTGCCGGAACCACACATCGGTGCAATAGCCATCGAACCGCTCCCAGGCGCCGTTGTGGCAGTAATAGTCGTCGGTGTAGTTGTTCCCCCAATAATCCGGCGTCGTGCCCACGGCGCCGTCGCCGTGGGTGACGACCTCTTGGAAACCGCGGTCTTCCGGGCGGTAGGGATAGGCGTCGCCGAGGTGCCACTTGCCGAACAGACCGGTGATGTAGCCCGCCTCGGAGAGATAATCAGCAATGGTGCGCTCGCCCTGCCGGAGCAGCGAGCGGCCGCCGAGGGTATGCCAGACCCCGGTGCTGTTGGCGAAGTGACCGGTCATCAACCCCGCGCGGGTTGGTGAGCAGGTGGGGCCTACATGGTAATTCGCCAGGCGCACGGATTGGGCGTGGAGCTGGTCGATGTTGGGCGTACGGATGTAGGGGTTACCGTGGCAGCCGAGGTCGCCGTATCCCTGGTCGTCCGTGAGCACGAAGACGACGTTCGGCCGCGCTGCCCTGGCCTGGTTCGTCGGTGGCTCGATCATGGGGCGAGGGTAGCCAGCCGGCCTCCGATCGGCAC
>JBOGUE010000072.1:0-20103 GCA_050695955.1 Thermomicrobiales bacterium
ATACCGAATCGATCCTCTCGGAATTACCTCACATCCCTGCGCAGACCCGTGAGACCATCATGAGTGCCGCGCGCATCCACGATCTTGGCAAGGTCGGCACTGGGGACATCGCGCTCCGCAAGAACGGTCCCCTGACCGATCAGGAGCGACGGGATATGCAACAACACGCGGCCATTGGCGCGGACATCATCGCCCGACTCTCCTTCTATCGGCACAGCGTACCGACCGTGCGACACCACCATGAACGATGGGACGGTCGCGGATATCCCGACGGTTTGAGCGGTGAGCACATCCCGCTCGGCGCGCGCATCGTCGGTGTCGCGGACGCCTTCGACGCCATGACCTCCGACCGCCCGTATCGTCGAGCGATGGCGATCTCGGACGCGTTCGCCGAGCTCAAGCGCAACAGCGGCGTTCAATTCGATCCACAAATCGTCGACGCGTTCGAACGTTCGATGGCTCAACCGCACCCGAACTCCGATCAACCGGCCGGTTCCGCCGGCGTGGACAATGCCGACGAGGATCGCCCGCCGATCGCCGCCGTCTTCCGGTGGGTGACCCGATCGTTTACCAAGCGACCGCCACGCCCGGCTTCGGTCGATTGATGTCGCGTTCGGCCTCGGCCATAACGTTCGACTTTCACGACACCATCGCTCACTGCGACGAGTGGTTCGAGATTGAGGTGCATCGCCTCCCTAGCGCGTTCTTTACGTGGCGAGAACGAGAGGTCGGAGCGGCAGCCGACCCTGAATTCATCACCGAGGTCGATGCGGCATATCGACGGTTTCGAAAGGCCATCCATCGGCACGGCCACGAACTTCCGGCTGAGCGATCTCTCGTCGCCGTCGCGGAGTCGATGGGGATGCAGCTCGATCCAGACGAGGTCGACCGCGGCGTCAAGGAGATCATGCGCTCGGCCTTCGAATCCGTGGCGCCTGTTGAAGGCGCGATTGACACGATTCACCGCCTTACTGCCGCGGGCATACCCCTCGGCATCGTCTCGAGCGCGGTTTACCACCCGTTCTTGATATGGACCTTGGATCGATTCGGTCTTGCCCGAAGTTTCCACTCCGTGACGACGTCAGCGTCCGCCGGCTTCTACAAGTCACGCCCGGAGATTTTTTGGCAGACGCTCCTTCGAATCGGCGCCGAACCACACCGTAGTGCTCACATTGGCGACTCTTTGCGATTCGACGTCGCTGGCGCCCGGAGGGCGGGGATGCTAACTGCCTGGTACAACAAGGACCAATCAGCAGGGGACGCGGCGTCCCCCGAACTCACCGTGACGTCGATGCGCGATGCAGCGCCGCGGCTCCTCACGCTGCTCAACGGCCAATGGCGATGACAGTCCCAGCGTCCAACACGGCGCCAGACCAACCTGAGGAACGCTCGCCGTCCATCCGTTTCGACGTATTCACACTCTTTCCGGGCATGTTTGCCGGCCCAATTGACGAGAGCATCATCAAGCGAGCGCGAGATCGCGGTCTCGTCGGCGTCGAACTCCACGACATCCGCGCCTGGGCCACCGACCGCCATCGTACCGTTGACGATTCGCCGTATGGCGGCGGCGCCGGCATGGTGCTTATGGCCCCTCCCATCGTGCATGCAGTTGAGGAGGTGCTCGGCAGCTCCTTGCGTTCGTCGGGAACGAAGATCGTGATTCTCTCCCCGGCCGGTCAGGTGTTCGACCAACGTCTGGCCGCCGAACTAGCACGTGTGTCCCGTATCGCGCTGATCTGTGGTCGGTACGAGGGAATCGATGATCGCGCGCGTGAAGTATTGGCAGCGGAAGAATTGTCCATTGGCGACTACGTTTTGACCGGCGGCGAACTAGCGGCGATGGTGGTACTCGACGCGGTGACACGACTCGTACCGGGGGTCATCGCCGGAGCCTCGATCGGCGACGAGTCCCATGGTGAACTCCTCGTCGAATACCCCCATTTCACCCGCCCAGTAGAGTTCAGAGGGCATCCGGTGCCCGACATTCTGCTCAGCGGCCATCATGCGCAGATCGCACAATGGCGCCATGAACAAGCTCTGCGAAGAACGCGTGAGCGACGGCCGGATCTCCTAGCATCGGAGGGAATGCCCGAGACTGAGGCCCCGCCGCCCGGCAGTCAGTCCGCGAGTGAGGACAGACCACTGCCCACCTAGGGAAGTTCATTGGTCCGCGGTGATATGCGCTTCGGTTTCATCCGTGGCGGTGTGCGCCTGAAGCTGATGCCAGATGCGCAAGCTGGTCAACTCACGCTCCGTCACATGCCGGAGATAGGTGCCCAGCGCGTCCTCGAGTTCTTGTTTCAGGGCCGGAACGAGACGCAGCTGAACAGCACTTGTCAGCCCTTGGCGGTCGAGCGTCCGCAGGTACTTTTGCCCATTGATCGACAAGACATTCGCGGAGGCGTCACGAGCGCGGCAACGTTCGCATAGCATGCCTCCTAGTCGTGGGCTCAGCGGATTCGCCGTCGGCTCGATGTCGGCGTCACAGCCGACACAGCGGTACAGCTCCGGTCGAAAGCCCAAAATACCAAGTAACGCCAGTTCGAAATGCCGGGTTACCGCGAATGGGTCAACACCGTCGCATAACAATCGCAGCGAACGCGCAAGGAGATCGTACAGCGGCTGCGATTCCTGCCGCTCTTCCGTCAGTCGATTGGCAAGCTCAGCCATATGAGAAGCGTGGCCGAATGCGTCGAGATCTGTTCGCAATGGCAGATGCGGATCAATCGTCTCCGCCCCGGTGACAACGTCGAGGTCCCGGCCCTTCGCGAGCATCAGCGCGCAACGGCTAAAATATTCAAGGTGCGGCCCTAACCGACTATTCGGTCGCCGAACGCCTTTGGCGATGAGTCGCAGTTTTCCTCGAGATGGCGTGTAGACCGAGAAAATGCGATCCGCCTCTCCGAATTCCGACCTGCTGAGCACGATCGCTTCGGTTCGATAGAGCCGATCTTGCAGAGAGGTTGAGGTCACCGTCTGTCCCCCGTCGAGTTCGCACGTTATGTAGAATATACTACTCTGAGTTGGCTACGGCAGCACTGCCGATTCCAACGCCCCTTAGACAAATTGACATACTTTCGCGCCCGGTGGTAGGTTTCGACCATGACGCCCGATGTCACCATCATCGCCGCTTTCGTCGCTGGGGTTCTTTCGATCTCCTCACCGTGCGTGCTGCCTCTCGTTCCGCTGTATCTTACGCACTTGGCTGGGGTCTCCATCGGAGACTCCGGCCCACGAGCACGCGGCCGCATGCTCGTCAATGCAGGGGCATATGTACTCGGGTTCTCAGTTGTTTTTATTGCGCTTGGCGTAGCATTGGGCGCCGCGGGATCGCTGGTGTCGACGGCGTCGGTGGTTTCCGGCAACAGATTTTGGCTGATACGTCTTGGCGGCGCGATGTTGATTCTCCTCGGCCTTCATCAGATCGGCCTCATCTCGCTCCCGTTCCTGAATCGCGAGCGACGTCTCGCGGTCGACGGTCCGCCCACCGGCCACCTTGGATCGTCGTTCCTAATAGGCGTCACGTTTGGCGCTGGGTGGTCGCCCTGTGTCGGGCCCATCCTCGGAGCGATCTTGACGATGGCAGCGGGTCAGGGCGACGTCAACCGAGCCGCGGTCCTGCTGACGGTCTACTCGCTCGGCCTGAGCGTGCCGTTCCTAGCGGCCGCGCTGGCATTTGGGTCGTCGCCAGGCATCATTCGCCGGCTGAACGGTCGTCTGCAGGCGGTCACGAGTATGAGCGGCGTCGTCATGCTGGCGGTCGGGATGATCATGGTGCTCGGAATCTACCAGCAATTCTTCACCGAGCTCGTGCGCATTGCTCCTTGGACGCCATGGGAGCCCGAGTTGTGAGGTTCGACGCCGCGTGGTCTCGTCCTTTGACGGGAAAGTGATTGACATCTTGGCTCAGGCAACGATCCAGCCGCGCGCGGCCCGCCGATCTCCTGTCGAGTTTGCGGTTGACCGTATTTGGAGATTCTTTTGTTCCGTGCGCGCGGCGGTTTACGAGATCGCGATCCTCGCCTTGTTGGTGCTCATTGGAACGCTTCGCGGCAGTGATGCACCCCAGTGGATTGCCGATGCGTTGCCCGTGACGCAGCCAATCGTCGACCGATGGTACGCATTCGACGTCTTTCACTCGCTGCCGTTCATGCTCATACTCGGCATGCTTGCGGTGGCGATCGCAATCTGCACGATCAATCGCGCTCCAGGGATCTGGCGCGCGATCCACACTCCAACCGTGGCGACTACCCGCGGTTTCCTGCGGAATGCGGACGTTTCCGCGTCGTTCCAGACTTCGTCTGCTCGAGACGCGCTGATTGATCAACTTACGACGGCACTGGGCCGTCAACGCTACCGCGTGTTGTCCGAGGTCCATGGAGAGGACGTCCACCTCTACGCGGACAAGAATCGATACGCCAAACTCGGCACGTTTCCGTTTCACCTCGCATTAATCCTCATCCTCGTCGGCGGTATCGTCGGCGGACGATACGGGTTCCGCGAAACCGAATTCATCATTCCGGAAGGTTCGGTTCGCGATGTCGGACATGGCACCGGCGTCAGCGTCGGTCTCGAGCGATTTACCGACACCTATGATGAAACCGGCGTTGCGCGCGAATATCGAAGCGATCTCGTGGTGTATGAGGACGGCAAGCCGGTCAAAACCGGGTCGGCGTCGGTCAACCATCCCGTCACGTACGAAAGTTATACCTTCTATCAGACAAGCTTCGGCCAAGCCGTGTCGCTCCGCGTTGCTGACGGGCAAGGGCGCGTCGTCTACGACGACTCGATATCGCTTGGCATTTATCGATCGCGCACAAATCCCGACGCGCCCGCCGGCGTCCTCGATCTCCCCGAGTTAGGCTTGCGCTTGCACGTCATCGCTCCCGATATTGATCGCGCTAAACAGCCGGAGTTGGACGATCTCCGGTTAGAGAGCGGGCAAATGTACATTCAAGCGCGACCGCTTGAGGCGAACGGCGCGGCCGGGCTATCGAGCCAGGTCGTTTGGCAGGGCGAATCGGCGACCTTCGGCGACGTCAGTGTACAGTTCGTGCGAGAACGCCAGTTCACGTTGCTCCAGGTGGCGAGCAATCCAGGCATTCCGATCTTCATCGCCGCCGCGTTGTTGCTGGTCGGCGGACTGGCGATCACCTTCTATTTTCCGCATCGCCGGATTCGCGGCATCATTGTGGGAACATCGTCCGCCGCAACCGCACACCTTGCCCCGCTGGTCAAGCGAGACTGGAGCGGTCGCCGCGATTTTGACCGATTGATCGAGCACCTTGAGCACTGCGTAGACGTCAAGGCGCTTGTGCGTACCAACGACGGCGCGGACAACGTGCGTGTGCTTGCCGCGGCAGACCGGTCGGAGTCGACGGTCTAATGCAAAATGCACTAGGGTGCCAATGGGCGAGCCGGCAAGGCTGAATCGCCGCAAGGAGGAGGACGCCGATGGATGGACTGGTCAAGCTTTCGTTTTACTGCTTCACGGCAGCGAGTATCTCGCTCGCGGGCGCCGCGATCTGCTACGTGGTCTACGCCGTCGGCCGGATTCGCGTCCGGCGAACGGTGCTGGCAACGACCGCCGGCACGACGTACACCAGCTCGTCTACTGAGTTCGGACCCGGTTCGATCGCGGCGAGCCGGTTTGGGACACTTCTCGCCTGGTTCGGTGTCGTCTTTCAAGCGCTGGCCGTGCTGCTTCGGGTCATCGCGGCCGATCGGGGACCGTACAGCAATATGTACGAGTTCTCCCTCGCTTTCGTCCTTGCTGTGACGCTTATCTACCTCATTTTTGAGCGGATGTACGACACGAAACAACTCGGAGCAATCATCCTGCCGATTGCGTTCGGCATGGTGCTGTACATTTGGAGCCTGCCGACGAGCATGCGCGAAGTCGATCCTCTCAATCCCGCGCTCCAGAACCAACCGATGATGACCGCCCACGTTTCGATGGCAATTCTCTCGTACGCGACCTTTGCCGTGGCCTTTGCTGCATCGGTGCTCTATCTCGTCGCGGTCCGGCGTCGAATTTCCTGGTTGCCGAGCGCCGACATGCTTGACGATATCGGCTACCGCGCGGTCACGGTCGGGTTCCCACTGCTGGCGCTGGCCGTGATCCTGGGATCTGTTTGGGCGCATGACGCATGGGGCTCCTATTGGTCCTGGGATCCAAAAGAGACCTCCGCCCTCTTCACCTGGCTGATCTATGGTGTCTACCTGCATACGCGATCGCTTCGTGGCTGGCGCGGCAGTCGCAGCGCGGTCATCCTCATCCTTGGCTTCGCGGCCGTGGTCTTCACCTACTACGGCAATTATTTCTTCGGCGGCATGCACGCCTATGGTGGCGTGTAACACGCTCAAGGATTTCGATGTCGACTTCGACCTCGCCGATCCATCCCGACTCGACCCCAGTTCAACGCGGAGCCGGGGTAGCCTCTCGACGAACACAGATTGCCTTGAGCCTAACCGTGGCAGTCGCAATCGTCGCTGCCGCTTGGGTCGTCGGTGGTCGACAAGGATTTGATCAGATCGGCACGGGCGGAATCAACCAAAATCTCCTGCCAAAGGTGGGAGACGTCGCCCCAGACTTCACGGTCTACGACCTCAACGGCCGCCCCGTGTCGTTGTCGGAGTTCCACGGCCAGCCGGTGTGGCTGAACTTCTGGGGATCGTGGTGTGCTCCTTGTCGTTCGGAGATGCCCGAGATTCAGCGTGCCTACGAGCAGTTGGCTCCGCAAGGATTAGTCCTCCTCGCGATCAGCATGCGCGAATCACCGGAGGAGGCCGCGGCCTTTGCTGCCAGGAATCACGCCACCTTCACTATTTTGACTGATCAGTATGAACAGGCCACCGGCGCAGATTACCCCATCGTCAATTTCCCAACGCACATTTTCATCGACCGTCAAGGCATTATTCACACCATCGTTCTCGCCGAGATGGACGCCGAAACGGCACTCGACCATGGCCGAGAGCTTATCGCGGCCGGTTAGGGCATCCCGGCCGAAACGCTGCATGCTGCATGCACGCGATGTCGAGGCTCATGGTGCGATTGCGGCATCGTTCCTGACTCACGTACACTCAAAACCTGACATGCATTCTCCCTTTCCGACGGCGGCAGCGCCGCGATGACTGTTGGGATGCGACAGTGAGCATGGACGTACGGCCCAGCACGCGCTCGATCAACGCAACTGCAACGATGCAGCCTGCCATCGACGTGCGTCCGGTGTTGTTCACGGTCGCCGACGGTACGCTGTTGATCGCACTCGAGACGCGACACGACGATGGTCGGCTTCCGCGCGGGGTTCCGTTGCCTACTGAAACGGTTGACGCCGCGGCCCGGCGCATCGTGCGCGGTACGACCGGCGTCCACGAGCAATACCTCGAACAACTCTACACACTGAGTGTGCGTGACCACGAGCAGTGGGAGGTTGTCATCAGCTACATCGCTCTCATTGCGTCTCATCATGCGCCTACGCTGACGGACGGTGCGCGCTGGTATGACATCCTTGCCCTACCAACCCTATCGCCCGCGGACCGGCTTGTTGTCGATTACGCGCTCGTTCGAGTTCGCGCCAAGCTCGGCTATACCAACGTTGCCTTTCATCTCCTCCCAGAGACCTTTACCCTCACTGAGCTCCAGAGCGCCTATGAGACGATTCTTGGTCGGCCGCTCGACAAGCGAAATTTCAGACGACGTGTCATCGCCTCCGGGATCCTAGCGTCAACGCCTGAAAAGCGACGGGACGGCAGTCACCGGCCCGCTGCACTCTATCGATTCCGCGCTGAGCATGACCCCGCGACCTATCTGACGCCTCCGTGGGCAGGAAACCTCTAGCCGCAGTGAGGCTGACAACTAACAAGATCAGTGCGCATGCCAATGGTTTCTAGCAATCGGAGATCGCCGTGCCGTCGCGATTTGGCCTCGTTGCCGCGCTGAGCAAGGACGAAGCCGCAACCCTTGGCGCCGAGATCGAACGCTGGTTGACAGAACGCGGCTGCACCGTCGTTCCAGAATCGCGGCTCGTCGGCCAAGAGGTCGAAGGCGTCGACGCCATTATCGTCCTCGGCGGTGATGGACTGATGATGCGTGCAGCCAATGCCTATCCTGACGTGCCGCTCCTTGGCATCAATTTCGGCAAGGTCGGCTTCCTCGCGCTTGTCGAACGACGTGCTTGGCCTGAGGCACTGAGTGCGTTGTTAGCGGGCAAGTACAGCATCCAGGAGGGTTCAACCCTTTCGGCCTCCATTATGCGTTCAGACGACGACATTTCTCAGGGCTCGGCGATCAATGACGTCGTGATCCGTGGCGGCGTGCGAATGATCGACGTCGAGGTGTACATCGATGGTCAGTATGTGAACACCTATCCCGGCGACGGGATGATCGTTGCTACTCCTCGCGGCAGCACCGCCTATTGTATGGCCGCTGGCGGACCAATCCTCACTGCTGGTGTTCGGGGCGTCGCAATTGTGCCGATCTCGTGTCACTCGCCGATTCGGACACCGTTCGTCGTATCGGAATCGGCTCTAGTCGAACTCTTGGTGGCAAACCGGCACGATGCATCGCTCATTCTGGATGGACGGCCGGTCGCAGAACTGGCATTCAACGATGTCGTCAAGGTGCAACGCGGGGTACATAGCTTTCGCCTCATCTTCCTGGGCAATACCAACTTCTACGAGGCGTTCCGCACAAAGTTTAACTTCCAGATTCGCCCGGATGCAGTTCCTACGCGACGGGTGCAACACGGAACGCCTTCACCGCGACCCAGCAACGAATGAGGACGGGCCTAGTGGCCCGTCCTCGTCATGATCATGTCTCGATTGAACGACGAATGCTAGCGCCGGTTGGACTTCGCTGCACTCACCGGGAGGTCGGCACTGGCATCCTCGGGCTCGTCGGATTCGACCGAATGATCGGATGCGATCGCTTGGCCATCGGTCCCGTTGGACAGGAAGCGAGCGCGGCCACTGGATTTCCGGCCAGTCATCGAAGCGATTGCACTGCCGTTCCCGATCGGCGGTTCTGATTCCGAACCTTCGGTCGTGGGAAAGGAACCGGTGCGCTTCCATGCGGCCGCACGAGTGCGGCGACGATCGAACGGGCGAATCGTCGCGGTTTCGCCATCGGCGGTAACCACAGTCAGTGCCGCGGCGGCCGGTTCCGAAGTCGCGATAGCCGCAACGTCCGGTTCTTCCTCTACGGCAGGATGAGCGGGTACAGCGGCGGGCACGGGTCGCGGCGGCGCGATTGGCTTCCGGCGCCGGAGCGAAGGCGCCACCCAGCGAGCAGCAGGTTCCTCGACCTTCTCCGGTTCGGCAGCTCGCTTGCCGCCCTGAACCTCGCCACAATAGGGACACATTGCCCACCGCAAATCCACCAGCCTGGCGCATACGACGCACGGCTCACGGAGCTGAGCATGGCAATGTGGACAGAGAAGAAAATCGTCTTCGACGTACCGCTGGCAGGACTGGCAAAGCGGCAACTCCTCAAGATCCTGCAGGAGATACTCCTCTTCGAGGGAACGCTGAAATGCCTCGTCGAGCGATTCCTTTGGTCGTAGGATCATGTAAAGGAGGACACCAGGCACGAAGAAAAGTACCACCAACAGCGTCGAAAACAGTTGCGTTACGACGCTCTTGCTGCGTGCCTCGATATCGCGATAGGTCCAGACGACCAACACGAACCAGAGCGCAACCAGGTATGCTCCGGACAGCGCAACCAGGACTTGGACTGATCGCGCGATGATTGCTTCCATGCCAGTGCTTCCCCGCGACTCCGCCCGAGAACGTCCCGCGTCTCAGGCGATTCGCTCATAACGCTCGACCTTCAGCACGAAGACCGTCGCGCCCCCCACCAACACCTCGACGGGGTGAGACATGTAAAACTCGCCCGGCTCCATGATCGGCATCAAGGGGTTAACGCACTGCGTGCGGGCGTGACAGCTCTCCTTGACGATCCGCAGGACATCCGCGACGTACGCTTCTTGACCGCCGATCAACAACGTCACGTTACTCTCTCGAAGAAAGCCGCCCGCGCTGTTGATCTGCGTGGCCCGGTATCCTCGCTTGTTCAACGCCCGCAGGAGGACTTCCGCGTCCTTCCCCTGGACGACCGCGATAATCAGTCTCATGCGTCCGAAGCGACCCTCTTCGTCGTGGGCCGGTCAAGGACCGTGTGTCGACTGCCAATAAGCCGAGTTCGGCTCGCGACCGCGGCGACAACCTGACGAGCGACATCGTGCGGTTCAGCGGTCGCGTCGATCAATGCCCAACCCGCCGGATTCGCGGCGGCTAGCTCAAGAAACCGAGACCGCACCCGTTCGTGAAACTCCACCTCGGCAAGATCGATGCGGTTGACGTTTGCCGCGGTCTTCATTCGCCTCCGCAATCCAATCTCCACCGGGAGATCGAGCAAGAGGCGCACGTCCGGCCGCAGTTCGCCGGTCGCCATTTCCTGCATCGCCTCAAGCTGCAGTGCCGGCAAACCACGCCCCCCGCCCTGATAGGCCAAGGTCGAATCGACGAACCGATCGCAGATCACTACCGTGCCAGCCGCGAGCGCAGGGCGGATCAATTCACCAACGTGTTGGGCGCGCGCGGCGGTGAGGAGTAGTGCCTCCGTCTCGGCCAGCATAGCATAGTTACCCTCGTCCAATAGAATGCGCCGAATCTGCTCACCGATCGGCGTCCCACCGGGTTCCCGCGTTACGATGACCTCATGTCCTTCGCCGCGCAGCACCTCTGCCAAGAGTCGTGCCTGGGTCGATTTGCCAGCGCCCTCAGGTCCCTCGAATGTTAGAAACGGCCCCAGCACGGCCTATTGCACGCCTTCGCGATAGATCTCGACCCGCCGATGCGGTTCTTTGCCTCGACTGCGCGATCCGAGGTTATATCGATCGGCAAGCTGATGCTGAATGCGTCGCACGTACGAATCTTGCGGCGCAAGCGCGACCGCCGGTGAGCCATCGATCACCGCGCTGATCGCTTCTTCCGCCTCCAATAGCGCCGCGGTCGTCGCGTCCCCTAGTTGGCCGTCGATTCCCACCTCATGATTCGTCGCTTGCTCGTTCCCTCGATTTACCGGCGGTAGGAGCGACGACAAAATGTTGGTCATCTGCTGGCCGGTGTTCGATCGCAGGACGTATACCGCCGTGCCGCGGGCTTCCGCTTCGCGCAACGGCTGAGGCTTTCGTCGGAAGTAGTTCTTGAGCGTGAGCACGAGATCGGCGTCCCGCAGATCGCGGACAATGACGGCGGGCACACCTAGTTGACCGATAGCCGACTCCAGGCGATTGCGGCTGACGCCGAACGGATAGATCCGTAACGGCTTCTCTTCTGTACCTCGGCCTCGGGGCAATGTCGGCGCCACAACGGGCGTCGTGACATCGTCCGGCTCTGTCGTCCCGGGCGTTACCTGATCGCGCGGCGACCGACTCTGCTGGCGGGAACGAATATCGACGATGCCCCCCCTCGAATCCAGAATCGCTTGGGCGTTGGTTCGTGTCGGGACGCCGGGATCACGACGGGCCTCTTCCGCGGTCGTGATCTCGACCTCGCCATTGTCGACGCGCCGCCGGATCTCGGCCCGCACAGGTGCCCCGCGAAGAATGGCGTCAACCGTCCCCGCAACTTCGCGATGGACAGCGACCTCGTCTCGACTGATGATCTCGACCATGACCCCGAAGGTCGGCGGAGCTTTCCGTTCCAAGATCGATTTTTGTGTGCCTCGCCGGCGCGCTTCTTCGTCGGAAAGGGTGACTGACTGGATGCCGCCGATTAGATCCGACAGCGTGGGGTTGAGCATCAGGTTTTCCAACGTGTTCCCATGGGCCGTTCCGATCAGTTGCACGCCGCGCTCAGCGATCGTGCGTGCTGCCGCCGCTTCGAGCTCCGTCCCGATCTCGTCGATGACGATCACCTCGGGCATATGGTTCTCGACTGCTTCGATCATGACGGCATGCTGGGCGGTCGGCGTCGGCACCTGCATGCGCCGGGCACGACCGATCGCCGGGTGAGGAATATCGCCGTCGCCGGCAATCTCATTGCTGGTGTCGACCACTACAACACGCTTGTGCATGTCGTCCGCGAGGACGCGCGCCGTCTCGCGCAGCATCGTCGTCTTGCCAACGCCAGGACGACCAACCAAGAGGACGCTCTGGCCCGACTCGATCAGGTCGCTGATAATCGCGATTGTCCCGTACACGGCCCGACCAATTCGGCAAGTCAAGCCGACGATGTCACCTTGGCGATTGCGGATCGCGGAGATTCGGTGAAGCGTGCGCTCGATGCCGGCGCGGTTGTCTTCGCCGAATCGCCCGACGCGTTCCGCGACATGGCGCAGCTCGTCTCGCGAAACGTCGTGGTCGGACAACAAGACCTCTTCGTCCCCTTGGAACCGTGCTTCGGGCGGGCGGCCAAGGTCCATCACAATTTCAATCAGGCCGCCTCGATGGCGTTCGCGCTGCATCGTGTCGATCGCTTCCGCCAACGACCGCGGCAACACGCCGAGCAAATCTTCCAAGTTGTCAGTGATTTCTCGTTCGTAGAGCTTGCGATCGTAGAGGTCGTCGTGCATATGAGTCATGCTAGTCAATCGGAACTCCTTAAGGACGGAGGCGTCGCGAGGGATCGACGCCATCGCAGCGGGAAACGTGGGGCCGGCTGACCCGGGACTGAAGTCGTCGCTCGGCGAGCGGTTAGGTCGCCGACCCATCCGGCGACCGGCCCTGCAGGAAGGAGGGCACACGCTTGGGCAATTTCTCCTTCACTTCCGTGTGAAAAACCACCGATTCCGTCGCAGGGATGCGCACGTTGGCGGTTGTGTACTTCAAATGCAATTCCTGTTCCAATACCGGGACGAATCCTCGCCGCTCCAGGAATCCGCCAGCCTCCGTTTGGTAGCCTCGAACGGCGCAATAGATCTGCCGCGCGCGTCCTCCATCCACCAACCGCCACAGCACTCCGTCGAGTAACGTATCAAGCACGTCTCGACGTTCCGGGTGATAGAGCAACTCCAATATGTGCGCGCTACCTAAGGTCAGAACGCGAGCATATCCAACGACATGATGGCCATCTTCGATCAACCACCCAGCCGCGTCCGTCCCAGGCTGCACCTCAAACCGCGTCCTGACGTCCCATCGATGACTGGTGAAGGCCTCCGCGTACTGCACCTGGCGCGGCACCGCGGCGTTATAAAGCTGGTGAATGGCCCACGTATCGGACTGTTCCTGGGGTCTCAGGAGCGTCTCTTGCGTCACCGCACGCGGCGTCCGCGCTAAGAAGACCGTCTCCGTTGCATAGGGCGCGAAGCCCACCGCCCTCAACGCTTCGACCGCCGATGTCTCACGTGCCGCCCGTGCGTATATTCGCTTGACGCCACGCGCGCCGGCCGCGACGGTCGCATGCGCCACGAGCTCCTCCCAGATCGGCGCCGCTACATCGGCCATGGTCGTGGCGCCGAGCGCGATCATCTGCCATCGCTGATCCGGCGCAGTCGATTGCAAATGCACGAATCCGACCATTTGGTTGGCGGCAAGCGCGACGAAGAATCGGGGCTTCGCGCGTCCACCCGGTGCAAGTGACGCCAGCGCCGAACGCAGCGGGCTATAGGGCGTAAGATGGACTTCAGGCTGATTCAGGCGCACAACCGTGTGCATTCGTCGCACGGTCGGTAGGTCCAGCAGCCGAACGCCACGCACACGCAGCGGCGTCGTAAGTCGATGCGCCTCCTTGGGTTTGGAATTCATTTCGAGAGGCACATCGTCAGATTGAGGCTCGTGGGCCGTGGCAAAGGCCGAGGACGCGGCCACTATCGGCTGCTCCCGCGGGGTCGAGGCGGGCTGGAATCGAGACTTGCCAGGCGCCTTCGTTATCTCCATCGCCTTCGATTCTACCGTTCAGACCCGTCTTCCGCAATGCCCATCGACGAGCAACACAGTTCGCTACAACGCGCGTCGACCAACCAGTGCCCGACCCAAAGTCACCTCGTCGGCGTATTCGAGGTCGCCGCCGACTGGAAGTCCACTTGCTGGCCGGGTCACGTTAACGCCCAATGGCACGAGGAGCCGATGAAGATAGGTTGCCGTGGCTTCACCCGGAATGTCCAGATTCGTCGCGAGAATGACTTCGTCCGGCCCCTCTCGCTGAATACGCTTGAGTAGCTCCTGGATTTTCAGTTTATCTGGACCAATGCCGTCTATGGGCGAAACCGCCCCGTGTAAGACATGGTACTTCCCCTTGAATTGACCGGTCCGTTCGAGCGCGACCACGTCGAGCGGTTCCTCGACCACGCAGATAGCCGTGTCCCGACTTGGATCCGCACAGACGGCGCATGGATCGCCTTCGGTGATATTGAAGCAGTTCGAACAGAGACGGACCCGCTCCTTTACCTCGATGATCGCTTCGGCCAACCCGTTGGCGTCCTCGGCTGATGCGCGCAGCAAGTAATAGGCAAGTCGGGAGGCCGTCTTAGGGCCGATCCCTGGCAGCTTCGCAAACTCGTCTATAAGTCGCGCGACGGGCCGCGCGGTCACATGTGAGCTCTGCATGAATGACCGCTCCTTCGGGTCGGCACGTCGTGTGACGGCACCGTCCGTCAACGCCTGGTTGTGGCATGCGGACGGATGTTCCATTTTACCACGTTCTTCGCGGATTCACCGCGTTTTGCGACGAAATGTGCTGTGCATTCAGCGCACATGGAAGCGTCTTTTCGGCAACGAGCCTTTCGCCATTGCGTTAGGTCCAAAGCTCTGATAGTGTGTGGGCGTCGCGAAATGTGCATACGCCGATTTCGCCTGGCGGGCACCCCGGCGCACCATGGCCGCGCCTTGCTCGATGGGTGCATCCGGGCTCATCGTGCGAGGGAGGTTACCCGTGGAGTTCGAGGACCAGACGCTGACCTGCCGTGAATGCGGACAACCGTTCACGTGGACTGCAGGCGAGCAGGCTTTCTACCAGGAAAAGGGACTAACCAACATCCCTGCCCGCTGCCCGACTTGCCGCTCAAATCGCAAAGCCCGCCTGGGTTTGCAAGAACGGGTGCAGACAGAAGTCACGTGTGCCGAATGTGGCCAGAGCACGACCGTTCCATTCATTCCCCGCAATGGCAACCCCGTCTATTGTTCCCGGTGCTTCGAGCGTGTCCGCGCCAGCCGATCCGTGGCAACCATGTGAAGCCATTGCTACCATGGACCGTCCGTGAGCTCAGCATCCAGCATCTCACGGGCGGTCGCTCGTTACGGGTACGGGCCCCCGTTACAGGGTCCACTCTATTCCTCCTCTGTCAGCACGGTTCGCGGCTTGATCCCGTCCGACGGGCCGATGACCCCGTCATCCTCCATCTGTTCGATTAATCTCGCGGCTCGGTTGTATCCGATGCGCAGCCGCCGCTGAAGCATCGACGCGGACGCCGTTCCTTCTCGGCGCACGATGTCCATTGCCTGCTCGAAGAGCGGATCCTCGGATGCGTCTTCTTCGGGTGCATTGCTGCTCGGCAGGTCCAGCCACTCTTGCGCGTAGTGAGGCACCGGCGCCACCTTGTGCCAATGACTCACAACGTAGTGGACATCCTTGTCCTCGATTAACGCCCCCTGAATGCGTACCGGTTTAGCCGCGTCCGGCGGCAGGAACAGCATGTCGCCTTGTCCCAGCAACCGCTCTGCACCCGGCATATCCAAGATCACCCGACTGTCGGTCAGCGACGTCACCGCGAAGGCGATCCGCGCCGGGACGTTTGCCTTGATCAAGCCAGTCAGGACGTCAACCGTCGGCCTCTGCGTGGCGATGATCAGGTGAATACCGGTTGCCCGTGCCATCTGCGCGAGCCGCACCAGCAGCGTTTCAACCTCGTCGGGCGCCGTCATCATCAGATCGGCCAGCTCGTCGATGATGACGACGAGGTAGGGCATCCGTTCCGCGCGCGGTTCATCGGCCACCTTCATCCGGTAGCCGTCGAGATTGCGAACGCCGATCTTCTGAAAGAGCGTATATCGTCGCTCCATCTCTTGGACAATCAGCCGGAGCGCCCCGACGACTTTGTCCCGCTCGGTGACGACTGGACATTGGAGGTGCGGCACGCCGTTGTAGCCGGTCAGCTCAACCATCTTTGGATCGATCATGAGCAACTTGAGTTCGTCGGGACCGCGCGTCAGGAAGAAGGTCGAGATGATGCTGTTGAGGCAAATGCTCTTGCCGGAGCCGGTTGCGCCCGCGATCAGCAGGTGCGGCATCCGGGCGAGATCCCCCACCACATAGCGCCCGTTGACGTCCCGGCCCAGGGGCACTGGCAGCTTCGCCTTGCTGCGCTGGAACGAGACCGACTCCAACGTCTCACGCAAGCCGACAATCGAGATGTGCTCGTTCGGGATTTCGACGCCGACGCGGGCCATGCCCGGAATCGGCGCCTCGATCCGGATACTCGGCGCGGCCAATGCCAGCGCTAAGTCGTTTTGGAGCTCGGTGATCCGCCGGACTTTGATACCTGGGCCGGGCTCGAGCGTGAACTGGGTCACCGCTGGTCCCGGATTGATCTCGCGTACCCGCGCGTCGACTTTGAAGCTCGCGAGCGTGTCCTCAATGCGACGCGCTCTGGCTTCCAGGTCACCGGTGTCGAGCGTGACGCCTTCATACAGCGCGAGCTTGTCGACTTCGGGCAGTGGCAGCGGCTCTCCTGACGTCACGGGGGCGATCTTCATGGGAGCAGATGCCGGAAGCGTTTTGGCTTCCATCGCCGGCAAGTTGATGATCGGCGGTCCCGGCGGTTCGGGCACCGGATTCTCCGACGTCGCGGACCGTCGTATGCGCTGAGCCGATGGTTCCATTGCCACGGCCGCGACGAGCTCAGCGGGGGGCCGCCGAGGCCAAAGCATCTTCAGTTCGTTCCACAAGGAAAGCACATCCGTTCCGGCAAGGAGAAAGATGCCGAAACAACCCACGACGAAGAGGACCGGACCCGCCCCAACATCGCCCAGCCCGCCGGTCAGTAGCGTCGCTACGGCCGCTCCAAGGGCGCCACCACCCGATGCCTCCTCCGCGGCCGCGAGCTCCAGCAAGCCGACCACCGCGACGGCAAGTCCGAAGCTGCCCAGGTAATGCCGGGGAAGCAGGATCGGTTCGTCGAGCCGGCGAAAGGCCCGGATCGCGCACATGAAGAGCATGAGCGGAACGAGGAAGCCCCCTCGTTCGAGGATGTCATTCAGCGTTCCCGCGCTCCACTCGACGATGCGCCCATCGCGCTCGGCGCTCCCAAGCGCCCAGGCGCTAAGAAGGGCAAGTAAAAGCGCAACTCCGCCGGTGATCTCGCGACGAAGTCGGTCGGGAAGCGCGAGTTCTGGCACGAAATCAGTTAGGCCGTGGCCGAGCTTGCGTACTTTCCCGAAGAGCGGCAAGGTGTCTCCGGTTCGCGGTGATGTCGAACGGCGTCCGTCCTTTTTTGCGTCGGCGCCGCCTCGGGGCCGTGTTTGCGTGGCCATTGTTGCGCTCTCGGCGAGTGGCCGGCAGTGCCGGCCTGGCTATCGTCGCGCGTTGTGGGCTATCACGGGCATGAAAGCGGATGTACGTTCAGCATGTACGGATAGTATACACCACCACTGGAAGTCGCGTGCTCGCGGTGCGTGGGATTCAGCGCAACCAGCCGCCAAGTGCCAGTGGCGCCGTCGGAGCAGCGTTACCCGCATACGGTTCAGCCGATAGGCCAATCGCCCAATATGCGGCGAACGACTCCGGAGCCCGAATCAATCCTTGGACGAAGCCGTCGGCGCCTCCCGCGATCGATCCGGCGCTGATTTGCTCACCCGATTCGGTAAAGAGCCAGATTTGGTATCGCTGGTCTGATGGCAGCGCCGGAAGTCCGTGGGCCAGCAGAAAGGCGGCTGATCCGGCTTTGTGTGGTTGGTGCATCGTCTTTCCGGTTCTAGGTTAATCCTATAGCCCCGATGTCACAGTGGCTGCCGGCAGATTGTACAAGGGCGATCTCAACCGATTCATGTCACACGGATCGCGTGACACGCGGGAACATCTTGCGTAATTAGAACATATGTTCTAAGTTAGGGAGCGATAGGCAACCGGCTCGCCCCTCCTCGATCTTGCCGCGAACGGACGAGCCGCACGACCCGGCCAGGAGCCAGGAGCCAGGAGCCAGGAGCCAGGAGCCGGGCTAGACCAGGAACAGGAGGAATCGCCAGTGCCGATCGCGTGTGTCCACGTGCCGCACTTCTCGCTCCGGGTCGCGCTCCTGGGGCGACCCGAATTGGACGGCGCGCCGCTGGTGCTGACCTCGTCGCCCACCGCGCGCGCGCTGGTGGAAGATTGTACGCCGGAGGCCGCCACGCGGGGCGTCCGCCTCGGCATGCCACTCCGCGAGGTGACGGCGCTCTGCCCCGACGCCGTCTTCATCCCGCCCAACCCGGTGCGGGACTCGGCCGTCGCCACCGAGATCGTGCGGGCATTGGAGAGCTTCAGCCCGCTCGTCGAGCCGGGTTCCGAGGGCACGAGGGAGGGCGGTCGCTGGTACGTCGATCTTCTCGGACTGGAGCGCCACTATGACACGATCGAGGAAGCGGCACACACCCTATTGCGCCTGGTGCCGCCCGTTCTCCGCCCGCGAGTCGGGGTCGCCCCCGGCAAATTCACCGCCTGGGTCGCCGCGCGGCAAGCACCACCAGGCTCGTCGCGGCAGGTCACCACGGCCGATGCCCCGGCCTTCCTCGCAAAGGTGTCGGTCGCCTGGTTGCCGGTTTCGCCCGATCTCCCCCGGCGCTTCGAGCGCCTCGGACTGCGCACCCTGGGCGACTTGGCCACCCTGCCGGCCCCGGCCCTCCAGGCCCGCTTCGGCCCCGCCGGCCGGCTCGCCTGGGACCTCGCCACCGGCCACGACGAAACCTGGGTCGCGCCACCGGAACGGGAGGAGACAATCGTCGAGGGACTCACCCTCCCTGCCCCGGCGACGAGCCGGGAGACACTCCTCATCGGCCTCCGGCAGCTCATCGGCCGTGCTTTCACTCGGCCGGAGCTGCGCGACCACCACGTTCGGCAGGCGCGGCTCCGGGTCTTGATCGAAGAGAACCGCTCCTGGGAGAAGGTGATGATCTTCCGGGAGCCGCTCGGCCGGCAGCGCTTGGTCGAGGTCTTGGGGCACCGCCTGCAAGCGGTCGAGCTGCCCGGCGCGGCCGAGGCGCTCACCCTGGAACTGGCAGGGCTGGTTGCCGAGACGGTCCACCAAGATCGCCTCCCCGGCTTCCGCTCGCGCCAGCTGCGCCCGATCGTCGAGGCGACTCGCCAGTTGAAACAGCGGTACGGGGCGTCCCCGATCTACCGCATCACGGAGGTGGAGCCATGGTCACGGATACCCGAACGTCGTCACGCCCTGATCAGCTACGACCCCTGAACCGGCCACGCCCGGTCACGGTCCTGACCCAGCGACACCGGCCCATCGCCTTGATTGATGGCGAGCGCCACCTGCGGGTCGTGCACACCCAGGACGTCTGGTGCATCGATGACGAGTGGTGGCGTGAGCGGATCGCCCGCCGCTACTTTCAGGTCGTCCTCGAAACCGGCGCCCTGGCAACAATCTTCCACGACCTCGTCGCCGACGCCTGGCAGACGCAGCGGTATTAGTCAACCACTGCTATGCACTCAACACCATGCCCCAGACATGGACCCATCGTACGTTGAGCTCCATTTGCATACTGCCTTCTCCTTCCTCGACGGCGCGTCGCAACCGTGGGAGATGGTCGATCGTGCTCAGCAGTTGGGCTACGAGGCATTGGCCATCACTGACCACGATGGCCTCTACGGCGCCATGGAGTTCGCCCGGCACGCCCGCAATGCCGGCATCGCCCCCATCATCGGCGCCGAGCTCACCCTCGCCGACGGCTCCCATCTCACCCTCCTCGCCGAAACCGCCGCCGGCTACACCAATCTCTCCCGGCTGATCACCGAGGCACACCGGATCGACGAGGCGGAAGGCAGAAGACGGAAGGCGGTAGAGGAACCGTTTCAGCACTCAGCACTCAGCACTCAGCACCCCGATGCCGCCTCCTGTCTTCCGCCTTCCGCCGCCCTTCGTGGCATCGGTAAGACGAAACACCGCTACCGCGACAAGGA
>JBOGUE010000073.1:0-3846 GCA_050695955.1 Thermomicrobiales bacterium
CTAACGCCTGCTAGAGTCGGGCCTCCTCAATCTTCTCGGCGATCTGGGCCGCGGCGCCGTCGAGGAAGCTCTGCACCTCCTCGTCGGAAGCGTTCGGCGGGATGATCGCGTCGATCGCATCGCCCCACGGCACCCAGACCTGGCTCATCTCGGGGATGTTCGGCATGGGCACGCCCTCGGCGGCCTGCTCGGTCCAAACGGCCATGTTGGCATTGGCCTGGACCTCGGCACTGTCGAGCGCGCTCTGGCGCACCGGGGCCTTGATGAAGCCCTTGTACTGCTCGACCACGCTATTCGTGCCGGTGGCGAAGCTGATGAAGTCGAGCGCCGCCTCCAGCTTCTGGCTGTGGGCGCTGGCGGCCCAACACTGGACGCCGAGGAAGGGGCGCATCGACTCGCCGCCGGGGAGCGTTGGCAGCTTGGCGACGCCGTAATTGATCCCGGCAGTCGTCAGCGGCGCCTCCCGCCACGGCCCATTGATCGTCATCGCGATCTGGCTCGCCTCCATCATGCCCTCCTGCTGGACGTGCATGTTGGTGCGGTCGATCGCCACGGGCGGCAACGGCGGCTGCCGCGTGTGGAACATATCGCGCAGGAACATCGCCGCGGCGACACCACCCTCGTTGTTGAGACCGATGTCGTCGACGTCGAACTGCCCTTCCGCGTATTGGAAGATGTACGAGCCCAAGCCGTGGAAGAAGGCGCCCTCGTGGTACTGCTCCAACAGCGGAAAGCCGAAACCGTAGACGTCACCGGCGGTGAGCTCGGTGGCCATCGTGACCAGCTCTTCCCAAGTCGCCGGAGGCGTCGGGACCATGTCCTTGTTGTAGACCAAGCCGACCGACTCGACAAAGAGCGGCAGGGCGGAAAGTGTGCCCTCGACCGTCGCTGCTTCAAAGGCAACGGGGATGATGTCCTCCCTGCCCTCGATCAGTTCCTCGGGAATCTCGGCGGCGATGCCCTGGATGGCGAACTCGCCGATCCAGTCGTGAGCGATCGGGCCGTAGACATCCGGCCCTTCTCCCGCCGGGGCCAACGTGCCCATCTTCTGCTTAAAGTCGGCGTCGGGGACGGTGACCATCTCGATCGCGGTGCCAGTCGCCTCGGTATAGGCGGCGGCGACGTTGGTGATGTTCTGCCAGTCGGTCGTGTTCGGCGAGTCCGGCGTCGAGCGGGTCCAGAGGATCAGCTTGTCGACTTGCTCGGCCTTCGGCGTGTTGCCGAACCCGGCCTCCTGTGCGGCGACCAGCGACGGCCGGTTGAGCGCGGTCAGCACCGGGACGCTCGCGCCGAGCGCGGCGGCGCGCACCACGAGTTGCCGCCGGCTCATCCGGCCGTGCAGAAAATCGTCGACCAGTTTCGCGGAACGGGGATCGAGCTTCATCGCCTTGCCTCCTGCACGAGCGCGCATCGTTGCGCGCCCCGAAAGTGTCCGACTACGCGAGCGGCGATCCGTTAGAAATGGTTCGCCAACTGCCGACCGGCACGCCATGCGCCAGCCTTCTCCGTCTGGGCTGCTCCCAGTGTTTGCGTACGCATGTTGTAGCGCATTTTGACGGGGGATGAAAGTAGCGTAAGTTGCGCATGCCAGCCACGGCCGAACGCAAGAAGCGTATCCGAGCACCCGTTCTCCGGCAAGCATGCAAGGTCATAACGACTTTGTTATGATCCCCTCATGGAATCTTGGGAAGTCGTGCTTTTCGTATCGAGCGCCGGGCGGTCACCGATTCAGGAGTACCTCGATCAGATAGGTCCAGACGAATCAGCGCGAATTACCTACGAACTCGAGCTATTGGAAAAGCATGGCATCGCTCTTGGCATGCCTCACGTGCGTCGTGTCGTTGGAACCGACCTTTGGGAACGTCGAGTGCGCGGAGGGATTCAGCATCGGGTGTTCTACGTGGGCCTCAGCGGTCGAAGGTTCTTGCTTTTGCATGCGTTCCAAAAGAAGTCGCAAGGAGCGCCGGAGCGAGAAATCAAGACCGCGTTGCAGCGACTGGCCGATTATCGACGGAGATACCGCTCATGAACCTTCAGGAGTACATTGCCGAGCGGGAGCGGCGCGATCCCGCGTTTCGTCAGGCGCGGGAAGCGCTTCGACCGGAGTTCGAGTTTCGGAGCGCGGTCATCCAAGCGCGCGTCGCCTCTGGGCTGACCCAGGCACAGCTCGCCGAACGGATGGGAACAAAGCAACCAGCGATCGCTCGTCTCGAAGCGGGGCAATCGGTGCCGACCCTCGACACGATTCGGCGGCTCGCGCGGGCACTCGACGTCAGCTTTGAAATCACCCCGGACGCAATCGTCAAGACACATCCCGTGCCCGCAACTACTTAGACCTCGCCGATCAAGTACCCGAGATGGTCCAACGTCGACCCGAGTGAGCTTGACTTGGAGCGCGATCCCAGCCCGATGCGAGGGGTCTCGTCGTCAGAGTGATTGCTCACGGCTCAGGAGCGGGATACGTCGGGCTCTTCGACGTCGGCTGATGGTGGGACGCGTGCCGGCAACCCCACCGTTCGCGCAATCTCCGACGCGTTCGCATTGAACGCCTGCAAATCCTCGTAGCAGGCATCACAGACGTAGCCTTCGGTCACCACGCCGTCGCGTTCGAAACTGACAGTGTGAAATGGACCGGCAGTCGCACCGCAGACGTCACAGGTCATGGGAAGAGTGTACCGGTTGCCACGGCATCCGGCTTGCGGCATCATCCCCGTGCAACTTCGCGGGACAGTCGAATGCCGTCGGGCCAGGGCGAGCGGTCCACGTTACCAATGGGTTGACACTCCTCGGGCGGGCTATCGCGTAGGATGATCCGGTTCGGTGGGCACAGCGTCCGTTTGGCATCGGCCGGCGCGTCGCGACGTTCCGGCCATACGCAAGGGGGTCGCACGATGCGCGTTCGGCGAGCTATGCAAAGTCGGCGTTTCTCGCGGCTTTCGGTTCTCTTCAGCCTCCTCTTCGTCCTCTCCCTCGGCCTCGGGCCGGTCGCGGCCCAGGACGCCAGTCCGGTCCCCGGCGAGTCGAGCGGCGCGGCGCGGACGGAGAAGGCGATCTTCTTCGCCGCCGACGGCATGCGGCCCGATCTGGTCGAGCGGTACGCCGCCGAGGGCGCCCTGCCGACGATGCAGGACCTGATCGAGACCGGCGTCACCGGCGAGAACGGCCTGCTCCAGGGCTTCCCGCCGAACACCGGCGTCGGTTGGTACACCCTCGCCACCGGCGCCTGGCCGGGCGAACACGGCTCGACCAACAACACCTTCCACCGCACCGGCAACGACTTCACCCGGAGCACCAGCTTTGCCACGCCCGGCATCCTCCAGGCCGACACCATCCTCCAAGCCGCCGAGCGCGCCGGCAAGACGGTCGTCGCGGTCGAGTGGGTCGGCGCCCGCGGCCTCGACCCCGCCCTGCAAGGCCCGGTCGTCGACTTCCGCAATTTCTTCTCCGACCGGGGCGTTTTGACGAACTACGACCTGCCCGATCAGCCGGGGTTGGCCGATCGCTTCGGCGTCACCTACCAGCGCGTCGACCTGCGACCGGCCGCGGGGTGGACGAACGTCCCCGAATCGTTCAGCCCGGCCATGGAGCAGCAACTCCAACTTAGCACCACCTTCGAGGAAGCCAACGCCAACCGCACCTACGACCTCTACATCTACGACTCCACCAACGACGGCGCGGTCAACTACGACCACGTCCTGGCCGTCGCGGCAGCGGCGGCGCCCGAGATGGTGACGGTCGGACCGTCGCCGGTGGCGGCGGCCTCTCCGATCATGGCAGGCGGCAAAGACGGCAGCGCCTCCGTCGCCGACCTCACCGCCGGCCAATGGGCCGACGTCAAAGTCACCC
>JBOGUE010000074.1:0-3305 GCA_050695955.1 Thermomicrobiales bacterium
CGGGCGCGGGCGGCCCGCCCCGGATTCGCCCTGACGGAGCAGAACGCGGCCGACGTGGCCGCCCTCTGCCGACGCCTCGACGGCCTGCCGCTGGCGCTCGAACTCGCCGCCGCCCGCCTCGCCCACCTGCCAGTGGCGGCGATCCTGGCCCGCCTCGACCACGCGCTCGCCCTCCTCACCATCGGCCGCCGCGACCAACCAGCGCGCCACCAAACGATGCGCGCCGCCATCGCCTGGTCCTACGCCCTCCTCCCCGCCGACGTCCAACCCCTCTGCCGCCGTCTCTCGATCTTCGCCGGCGGCTTCACGCTCGACGCCGCCGAAGCCGTCGTCAGTGCCCAGGAGCCAGTGCCCAGTGCCCAGCCGGCAGCGCGGACGCCCGGCACCGCGGCGGGGATGGCGCGGTTGGAGCAGCCGCCCTCCGAAACGGACTGGGCACCCGGCACTGGGCACTCGGCACTCGACCTCCTTGCCGCCCTCGTCGATGCCAGTCTGGTTCGACAGATCGAGGACGCGGCGGGCGAGGCGCGCTACACGATGCAGGAGATGATCCGCGAGTTCGGCGTGGAACAACTGGCGGCGTGCGGGGAAGAGACGGACGCGCGCTGGACACACGCGGCCTACTTCCTGGCATTCGCGGAGCGGATCAAGCCGGAGCTTCGGGGTCCGGAACCGGGCGTTTGGCTCGACCGGTTGGAGGCAGACCACGACAACCTCCGCGCCGCCCTCCGCTGGTCGCTCGACCACGAATCCGGCAGCGCCGAAACCGCGCTACGCCTCTGCACCGCCCTCTACCTCTTCTGGAAGCAGCGCGGCCACATCCCGGAAGCCCGCCGCTGGTTGGAGATGGCTCTTGAGCGAAGCGGCGACGCGATCTCGCTCCCGCGCGCGAATGGCTTTCTGCTCCTCGGCCACAGCACGTGGGACCAGTCCGAAGCCTGGCGGCACTACGAGCAATGCCTTGACCTCTACCGTCAGCTCGGGCACAAGCGCCACACGGCCGGGGCGCTCACCAGCCTTGGAGCCGTGGCCGCGAGCACCGGTGAATATGAACGGGCCAGAGCATTGCATGAGGAGAGTCGGGCGATTTTCGATGAACTCGGTGATGAGGCGGATATTGCCCAGACAGAATACCAACTTGGCCGCGTTGCAAGCGCACAGGGAGATTTCAGCCGCGCGAAGGAGCAGCTTGACCTAGCACGCGGCCGCTGGGAACGCCAGGGCGACATCGGCAACGTGGCCTATACCCTCCTCGAACTCGGGCGTTTGCACGGTCTCCAGGGTCAAATGGTCGAAGCGGAGAATCTCCTCACCTGGAGTCTGCAGAAGTCGCGATTGGCCCGCGCCGAGGATACCGAGGCGGCTGTGTTGCACGAGCTTGGACTCGTCGCCCTGCGAGGCAACAATCCGTTTCAGGCTGCTTACCACTTTCGGGAAACACTCCACCATTTTCGCGAGCTCGGTACACGTCATGTCGTCACGGCGGCGGCGGTCGAAGGCATGGCCAGCGTTGCGCAGGCCCAGGGACAAGAAAAACTGGCGGTGCGGCTTTGGGGAGCGGCATCGGCATGGCGAGATAGGACCAGTTCGTTGTCGACGCCAATCGAGCGCGAAGCGCGTGAGCGTAGATGTCGGGAGGCCGCTAAGGCGATGGGAACTTCGGCCTACGACGCCGAATGGACCATCGGTCAGGCGATGACGCTCGACGAGGCCATCGCCTTGGCCAGTTCCGTCGAGGTCATCGCCGCGAAGCACGAGCCACGATCGACCATCCGACCGGCGTCCGTCGATCACGGGCTAACGGCCCGAGAGCTCGACGTGCTCTGCCGCACGGTGCAGGGTCTGACCGATCAGCAGATCGCCGACACCCTGTTCATTAGCCGGCGAACGGCGACGACGCACGCGGTCAACATCCGCAACAAGCTGGACGTGGACAACCGCGCCGCCGCCGCCGCGTTCGCGGTCCGCCACAATGTCTGCGATGCGCGTTCCCCCACGCCGTGATGGTATCGACCCGCCGCGCCTATCCCGGCGGGTCGTCGTGCTCGTCCGGGTCCAGGCCGCCGATGACCAACTTCGCGTGCGGGTGGCCGCAGACGGTGTAGGCGAGGTAGGTCGGTTTGCTGGACGACCCGTCATCGTCGCTCTCGGGGTCATCGTAAAACCCGTTGCGCATCTTCTGCATGGCGTGCGCGAACGATTTCCCAGCCGCGAGTTCATTGTAAAAGCGCTCTGCCACCTTTTCAGCAACACCACGCTATAGGTCGCCACGAACGCCGCGCTGCCAGACATGTACAGCGCCTCGGGCCAGCCTCCGGTCTGCAAGGAACTGAGATTGTCACCCGCCCCCGCCGCGGTGCTGCACGCGTTGAGGAAGACAAAGGGCGGCCGCCGCGCGGTGCGAAAGACGGGGCCGCGCTGCCGCACCTCATCGAGCCACAGCGACAACCGAACGGTTGGGTCGCCGGTATCCGGCGCGACCTCGAGCAGGTGTGGCCAGCCGTGGGTGCGAATATGGATGACCCGCGGACTGGGCGGCAAAAACAGCCGATCGACATCCTTGAATGACCCCTTTCCTGGCACGTCGGCTGGACCGGTCCCGTCCGCAGTGGTGTGCTGAGTTCCCGCCGCCGTGACCGACGTGACGCTCGCCCCCAGGGAATGCGCATACGTGCGGAGCCGCGCCACTTCGGGGCCGAACTTCGTGTCGCGAATCCCTGGCGCGATGACGGCGACGTTGGATATCAGAATCGAGCCCGCCGCCGCCTGCCCGTGCTTCCACCGGCTAATCGCGTAGCGCGCGCCAAAGTTGCGCGGCTGCTGACCGCCGTGTGGTGGCGGCGTGACGAACTCCCACGGGAAGTGCCACTCATCTGAGGAAACCTGGACAGTTGCATCTGGTCGATCGCGCATCGCCCCCGATCCGGTGGCGTCCGTCCGGTAGAAGGTGCGAAAATCGCCCGGCAGCATGTCCCAGAGGGCCTGACCAAGGCTCAGGGCAGCCGCGCGGGTCGCCGCGCCGCCACCACCGGTCTTCTTCCAGAATTTCGCCATCAGGGCGGAGAGCCCCGTCGATCCCTGGTCGAACGCCAGGTCGACGAACGACTCAAGCTCGCGTAAGAGCAATCCTGCTCCGCCGGCCTTGGCACAGGACACGGCCAGGTCGAGCCAAACGGGCGGTCGCCGCCTGACGTAGAAGACGAAGTCGGGCGACGCCGGCGGCAGCGTCGAGACCGCAATCGTCCCCATCCGCCGCCACTCCGGGTGGTCGGTCAGATCGACGTCGAACTTGCCGACCGGTGCGT
>JBOGUE010000075.1:0-5383 GCA_050695955.1 Thermomicrobiales bacterium
CCTCCCCCGAAACGCGAGGGAGGGGAGCACGGGCCGCTTGCGTAGAGTCGGCGGCTCCCCCCTTCCCCTCGGCGTCGGGGGGAAGGGGGGAAGGGGGGTTGGGGGGGATAGGGGGCCGCTCCGCCTAACACCTCAAATAAGGACCTCCGGCTGATCCACGCGGCTACGCTCCGCGGCGACGATGGCGCAAATGCTGTCGGTTGCCCGTTCGACGCGCTCCGTTTCGTTGAAAACGACGTAGTCGAATTCGGCGGCGCGGGGCATCTCTCGACTTGCCGCCTGAAACCGTTCCATCAGCACATCGGTATCTTCCGACTTGCGGGAGCGCAAGCGGCGAAGGAGTTCAGTCATCGACTCGGGTGCAAGAAAAATGAAACAGCCGTCCGGGGCAAGCTGGCGAATGGTCGAGGCGCCCTGGACGTCGACCTTGACGATCACATCCTGCCCTCGGGCGAGTGCTAATCGTACTTGTCCTTTTGGCACGCCGTAGAGATTGCCGTAGACTTGGGCCCATTCCATGAATTCGCCGCTCGCCCGATTCGCCTCGAAAGTTGGCGTATCCATGAAGTAATAATGGACGCCGTCGATCTCGCTGGGGCGGCGCTTGCGGGTGGTTGCGGTCACGGCGAAGGAGATGTCGGGGAACACGGCGCGAAGGCTCTCGACCACGGTATCCTTGCCGACTCCGGACGGTCCCGAGATGACGAAGAGGCGGGGCCGCCGGCGGCTCCTGAGCTCGGCGATCGCCTCGTCCGCGTATAAGCCCAAGGGGTCGGAATGGACGAGACCGTTCGTGCTCGCCGTTGCCAGCCTCGTTACGGGGATGGACACCTGCTTCTTGCTCCTCTCCATGCCGTGCGGGAGCGGGTCCGACGTAGGATGTAGGAAGGCGCGGACCGCAGAAAGGAACGTCGCGTGTTCGACGTCATGACGATTGCCGCCGTGGCAGACGAGCTCGCCGCTGAGCTGGTGAATGGTCGGGTGCAGCGCCTCAGCCTGGCCGATCCGCGCACGCTCGTCGCCGAAGTCTATGCGCGAGGCCGCCGGCGGACGCTCATGGCGAGCGCCGACGACGCGCGGCCGCGTCTGCTTCTCACCGATGCGAAGCCGTCGATCGACCCGCAACTGGTGACGCCGTTCGTCCTGCTGCTGCGCAAGTACGTTCGTGGCAGCGTGGTGGTCGCCATCGACCAGCCTCCACTTGAGCGGCTTGTGCGCATCAGTATAGCCAAGCGTCCACGGAGCTACAACGGGGCCGAGGAGATGGAATCGGGGCCGATCGCAAGTGACTCCGAAGCGGAGGACGAAGAAGACATCGGAGAGGAGGACGCCGTCTTCGTTCACCTCACGGTCGAGATCATGGGCCGTCACAGCAACCTGATCCTGGTCGACGACGACGGTCGCATCATGGAGAGCGTCAAACGAGTGACGCCCTCGATGAGTCGGGTGCGCCCCGTGATGCCACGCCTGCCCTACCTCCCACCACCGCCACCCAATAAGCTCGACCCACGGCGGATAACGACGCGCGACGTCGAACCGTTGCTGGAACAGGCGAACCCCACCGCGTCGGTACCAAAGGCGCTCGTCAGTTGGTTCCGGGGCGTGAGCCCGCAGATGGCGCGCGAAGTCGCCTTCCGCGCGGCGGGCCAGGCGGATGCGACCTTCGGCGCGTTGCCCGACGACGCGGCTGTCGTGATCGCCCGCGAGACGCGGCGGCTGCTCGAGCCGCTGCTGACATCTGCATGGGAATCACGGGTCTATCGCGATGCCAACGGCGAGGGCATCGCCTTCTCGGCGGTGCCAATGGAACACCTTAGCGCCGTATACGAGTCGAAAGCGGTCGAGAGCATCTCCCGTGCGGCCGAAGAAGCCGGCATGGCCGAAAGTCCGACGACCACGATGCGTCACGCACCGCGCCGGGAGCGCCTCGCCGCGATGGTGCGCGATGCCCGCGCACGTGCCGCCAATCGTCTTTCGTCGATGCGCCAGCAGGAGGCAAAGGCCGCCGAGTCGGAGCAGTGGAGGACCTGGGGCGAGCTGATCTACGCCTACCTCTGGAAGATCCAGCCCGGAGCCGCGACGGTCGACGCCGATGGGGTCGTGGTGCCGTTGGACGCGGAGCTCTCCCCGAAGGAAAACGCGAAGGAATACTTCGAACGATATCGGAAGGCGCAGAGCGCGGGCGAACGCCTGCCGGAACTAACGCGGCAGGCGCAGGCCGAGGTGGATTACCTCGACCAATTGCTCACCCAGGCAAACCAGGCGGAGAGCTTCACCGAGCTTGAGGCGCTGTACGCTGAGTGGGATGTCTATCACGGTCCATCGAAGCGCGATGCCGAGCGGCAGCAGACGCGCGGCCGTGCCACCCAGTTTAAGCGCCCGTCGCCACTGCTTGACCGCCACGGCAACGCAATCTTCATCGGCCGCAGTGGAGCCCAGAATGATCTGGTGACGTTCGACATTGCCGGCCCAAACGATACCTGGCTGCATGCCCGAGGCGTTCCCGGCTCCCACGTCATCATCCGCTGGAACAACGCGGCCGGCGAAGAAGACGAGGAGACGCTGAACATGGCGGCGTCACTCGCCGCCCATTACAGCGCCGCACGAGAAAGCGGAGGCGTCGAGGTCGACATCACCCGCCGCCGCTACGTCCGCAAGATCAAGGGCGCGGGACCGGGTATGGTGACGTACCGCAACGAGCGGACAGTCCATGCCTCGGCCCTGAGTGAGGCTGATCTTGGCAAGCCCGACGCAATCACGGCGATCGCGCAACGCTGGCCGAACCAGAGCGACTAGGCCGCGGCAGGCTGGCCGCCCACGCCCGTCTTCACGAAGACCCGCGCTAAAAGGATGCCGACTTCGTACAACAGAAGCAGCGGAATCGCGACGATTGCCATGTTAATGGGATCAGTGCTGGGCGTGATGATGGCGGCAACGATCAATATCCCCAGATACGAGAATCTACGATACGCTCGCATGCGTTCGGGACTGACGATGTTCAATTTGGCCAGCATGAACATAATGACAGGGAGCTGAAACGCCAACCCCAACCCAATCATCAGGGTGAGGAAGAAGTTGACGACCTCCTGGGCATCGGGGTCCCAACTGATCGCGCCCGCCTGAAAGTTAGAGAGAAAGTCGAAAGCCCGAGGCGCGGCAAAAAAGAACCCGTAGGCCATACCGCCGACAAAGAGTGCCGTGACGAACGGAAGGCACGAAAATAGAATCCGCTTTTCCTTTCGTGTCAGACCAGGCGATAAAAATGCGATGAACTGATAGACGAGCACCGGCATCGCGATGGCAATTGCGATGTAGAGCGCGATCTTGAACCAGATCGTGATAGAGTCCGTCGGCTTGCTAATGTCCAAACCGCTGCCCGGTTCGCCGCTGACAAGGACGTTCGCTTTGATAGCGATCTCTCGAAAGAGTTGGCCCGCGAAAATGACGCCGACAATTAGTGCGAGGACGACGGCGATCACGGCTCGAACCACCCGGTCGCGGAGTTCGAGGAGGTGCTCCGCGAGGGTCATCTCCTCGAAGACATCCTCGTACGGCTCGTCGGTCTTCGGCAAGCGCGGGATCTTCAGCTTGACGGGCAATTTAGGGGCGCGCAGCGCGCGGGCCATGATCGTTGCTCCATGTATCCCGGTGCGGTCGGGCGTCGCATGCCTCCGGGGCATCCTGTGCCAGGTCAATCGCGGTGCGCCCGTTGAGCGTGGGGACCCGCCAGTCAGACGAACGGGCCCCGGCCTCGACTCCGTCTGTTAGTTCATCCGCGCCTCGAAGTTTCTATCCCCACCCCGCACGTGCGGGGTGCAGTTAGTTCGTGTGCTCCTCGATAAAGGAAACCGCGTCGCCGACGGTGCGGATGTTCTCCGCGTCGTCGTCGCTGACTTCTGTCTCGAACTCCTGCTCGAGCGCCATGATGACCTCGACTAGGTCGAGCGAGTCGGCATTCAGATCGCCGATGAACTCGGCCTCCAGCGTCACCTTTTCCTCGTCGACGCCGAGCCGCTCGGCTACGATGCTGCGCACCCGCTCTAACACGGTCGCCAAGCCAACCACCTCCCACCTGGCGGCATCGCTGCCTACCGGATGCCGCTCCCGCGTTCGTCCGGCCCACGCCGATCGAGCACCCGAGAGCGTTCTCTCCCCATCTCCTCGACGCTGGCGGCTGGCCGGGCGCATCCGGACGGTGCTGGTTGCGTCTCCTGGCCTCGGTTCCGCGCGCGTCGCGAAGGATGATACACGACGCCCTAGAGGGTGACCAACCGGACCCCCTCGCGACGAGCAGCCTACTTGCCCGATGGAGGGGCGCATTCGCCGCCAGGTTCGGACGGCGGATTGCCCGCGAGCGCCCGCTCGCGCTCCACGCCGGTGAGGACGGTGCCGAGGACGCCGTTGACGAACTTGCTTGAATTGAGCCCGCCGTAGCGCTTGGCGAGCTCTACCGCTTCGTTGATCGCCGCCTTTATCGGCACGTCCCGTTCATAGAGGAGTTCGTAGATGGCTAGGCGCAAAACGTTGCGGTCGACCGACGCGAGCTGCGGCACCGGAAACGCGGGAGCGGCCTCACCGATGAAGCCGTCGATCTGTTCGAGATGGTTGGCCACCCCGTGCGCGATCCGTTCCGCGTAGCTCTGGACCTCGGACGGAACTGTTGCCTCAAGATCGTGCAGCGTTCGCGTGATGACCTCGTCCAACTCGTGGTCGGTGACGTCGACTTCGTAAATCACTTGCAGCGCGAGTATGCGGGCCTGGCGCCGGTGGACCGAGATCGCGGGCCGGTCCGGCCGATGGCGCCGGTCAGGACGACCACGAGGCGAGCCGCCGCCCGACTTCCGGTCGCGCGGTGCTGGCCTATCGTCGCTGGGTGGTCGGTCCTGCGGCACGATGATCTACCTCTGCTCATCCAATGCGATGGCGATGTTTGAGACGTGAGCGTTGTCCTCGCCCGCGACATATGCGGTCGGCAGCAATGGCAAAATCGGCCGCGATCGCATCATGATCTGCCGGACTCCGTGTGTCCCGCGACACGATCGTCGTGGAGGTCGGCCGCATGCCGTTCCAGGAACTGTGGAATGAAACTGGTGTGCACGTCGCCGGCGCGGAAGGCGTCGTCTGCCAGCAGCCGCCGGTGAAACGGCACCGTATGAGCGACGCCGGTGATGATCGTCTCGGCCAACGCCCGGTCGAGTCGAGTGATCGCCTCGTTCCTGTCTTTGCCCCACGCAATCACTTTGCCAAGCAGCGAGTCGTAGTGCGGCGGCACCGTGTAGCCGGCATAGAGATGTGAATCGACGCGCACGCCGAGGCCGCCGGGCGCGACATACGTTTCGATGGTGCCGACGCTCGGCGCGAAGTCGGCCGCGGCGTCCTCCGC